>NZ_LVWH01000198.1:0-143048 GCF_001909045.1 Paenibacillus sp. P3E
CATTGAACCTAAGCTCAAATTACCTTCTCTGCTATTCATCGTTTCTTTGAGGCTTTTATAAAATTCCTCAAGTATATTCTTTTCTATCCAAATTTCAATTGAACCTTTAAATGAATGATCAATGACATCTACTAAAAATGAAATTGATGGATATCTTTCTGTTTCAATGTCAATGAAAGTGAACTGTAAACTAGACCTACGATCTAAAGAAAACAAAATAAAATCAAAATCATTAATGAGCTTTCTTGTGGTCATTAATCATCACTCCCTTATTAATTCCATGCTTCGTCCTTTTGTATAACGTTCATGGATTCACGAAACCTCACTGGCTTTAGGGGTAAGCAACAATTCCCACGGACTTAGAGTACAGGGTTGTCTGCTGATAGTATAATGTTCAGTATAGCAACTATTCTAAATACTGGGAATAAAAATGGAGCCTTCAAGGTTGTTTAACCTCAAAGGCTCCAATCCTTTTGGAGTCATCTATTACTATTACAGCTGCTCATCTCCGTCTACGGACGAGATACAGGTCAGCAGTTCTCGTGCGGGTGTACGAGGACGGGGCTTAGGAATCTTATCCTGATCGAAATAACCAAGATGAAGCGTGCCGATGATTCTCTCGCCTGGCCTCACACCTGTCAGTCTGCAGAAATCGGGATCGAAATTATATTCATTCGTCTTCCACACTACGCCAATTCCCTGCTCCCATGCCAGCAATTGTATGTTCTGAATAAGGGCTGAGCCTGCACCCACAGCGTCTTCCCATTCCCGTTGTCTGGGATCGGCCTCGATAACAACAAGCAGATGAGCTTGAATACGCTCGCAGTAATCGTTCTGTAGCTTCTCTTCCCAGCGCTCCCGCTCGTCCTTGGAGAACGTATGCAGGACCCCATCAGCAAATCGCTTCCTTCCCTCTTCCATAAATAAGATGAATCGCCACGGCTCCTTGCGTGAATGTACCGGTGCCCATACAGCTGCTTCCAACAAATTTACGATCGTTTCTTTTGCCAGCGGTTTTTCATTGAACTGACGAATGGTTCTTCTTTCACGAATTAGCATCTCTATTGCCGATGTTACCATATCGGTTGATCCTCCCGTCGCATTCCCTTATTGGGTGAGCCAATGCACCGCTTCATCGATAATTTTACTTTGTCCGATCGGACCGCCCGGTCCTTGGAACCACAAGCCGTAGTCAACGATATAGACATGGTTGTTTTTAACAGCCTTCAGGCTTTTCCACACTGCAGTTTTCTGCAACTCACTTGTTTCTTCCGGGTCTGATGACAGGAGGAAAATATGGTCCGGATTAATAGATGGCAATGACTCCATGGAGATAATCTGCATCGATTCAGCCGGATCAGGTATAGAAGAAGGTGGAGTAAGGGCGAGATCATCATAAAGAACCTCATAATTTCGTTTACTGTAATACCGCACTTCTTTATCGGATAGCCGTAGAAACATCACTGTCTCATCTCCGATAGCTTGTTTGATCTTCTCACGGGCTTTTGCAGCCTTTTTCTCATATTCTTCAATAACCTGCTTGGCTTGTTCCGTCCTGCCTAACATTTCCCCCATTTTTAGCAAGCTCGTTTTCATACGAATAACGCCTTGCTCATCCTTCACCTTCTCTGCGAGCAAGGTGGGAGCAATTTTACTGAGACTCTCATAGGCATCACCCATGAAGTCCTGACCAATAATAAGATCCGGATCTGTCGCTAATATACTTTCAAAATTCGGATCCACCTGCCAACCCAAATTCATTTTCCCTTCCAATTGATCTGACAGATAGGTAGGAAACCGATCACTGCCTTCTTCATTACTCGATGCAGCCTGGGGTACAATGCCGAGGGCTAGTAAATAGTCCGTAGCGGCAGGGAACAGCGAAATAATATGCTTGGGCTCGCCCTTAATGACAGTTTCTCCCCATGCATGCTTAATCACCCGCTCTTGTACGGCTGGCTGTTCTGTAGATTGTGCAACAGCAGTCGGTTGCGCACTGCCGTTCTGTCCACTCCCGCTTGCTGGCGAAGTATTCTGAGAGGAGGAGCAGGCAGCTAATAATAGCGTAAGGCTGAGAATCAGTAGCATCGTAACGGATTGTCTCGATTTCATGAGCGTGCGTAAGTCTCCTTCTCGTTTATATTGATAATGATTATCATCATCAGTAGGATTATAAGCGCGAAGTTTATGCCTGACAATGGACAATTCTGACCTTCCTATAGTAATATCCTGACTCCCAGGCAGACTGATGCACACCTGTTTGAAACGGCCTGGAGATACCCCTACCTGCTTTTTGAATAAGCGATTGAAATAAATAACATCCGGGATACCTATACCTTCGGCAATTTCCTGCAGGGATGCGTCCGTACGCAACAACAGCTCTTTGGCTTTGTCCATTCGAATCCGGGTTAAATATGTGATTAGACTGCTTCCAGTCTCTTTCTTGAAGATTCTCGACAGATGCCCTGCGCTGCAGTCCAGAAGTTCCGCTAATGGTTCGACCATAATCGGTAAAGCATAGTTTTCATGAAGATAACGAATAGCTTGGGCGACCAGATTGGGCTTGGCAGTTTGAATATCCTGCATACTTAGCTGTCTCATCAATTCGTTAATAAATTGGTAGAATAGCGTTTTCACCTGAAATTTCGCAAACTCATCCGTCAGCCTCCAATATTGGTCTATTTTTTGGACTTTGTCGTATAAGTCGACGGGATCGCTTGGGACAAAAGCATATTGAACATGAAATGGAGCATGTTGCCTTAATATCGTTTGAATCTCACGACTGCCCGACAAAGACAGGTTAGCCCGATAGAGTATTATGTAATATTCGAAGTGATTATCCGTGAGGGAAATATCCAAACATACTCCCTTACCTCCATGCAAGACTTGCATCTTATCAACTGCGTACGTGGTGCCGTCCAGCGTAACTGCCGCACTTCCCCGTATCGTATATAAAAACCCGCTGACAGGCAATCGATAGGCATTGACTTGTTCGCCGGCACGTAACACCCTATGCCGTACATCCCATATTCTGATCGAGGCCAGATTCCAAAGCCTAATATGCTCTTCTAAGTCCATCGCTTCACCTTCCATAAAACTTTATGTATGCTAAAACCAGCAAGAAATGCTTACATTTATACTAATACCCATTCTATCGATAATCATTCTCAACTACAATGGATATCTTACTACTAGCATGGAGTGAACAAACAAAAAACCTCCCCTCACCCCTAAAGGTAAAAGAAGGCGTAAACGCGTCGCTTCTGTAGCACGGCAGCTATATCTTCAGCTCCCCAAGCTTGATCAGCTCGACAACCGCTTGCGAACGGCCTTTGACGTTTAGTTTTTGCATGACGTTGGAGATGTGGTTGCGGACGGTTTTCTCACTGATGAATAACAATCCGGCAATATCCCGTGTGGTTTTGTCCTGCACAAGAAGCTCGAATACTTCGCGCTCACGATGCGTCAAGAGAAATTTGCTGTGATGTTCGTTCCCTTTCAATGGTGTCACCCCTCCTTGCCCTGGGTTTGTTTGGTATAACAAGGTAAAGGGATACAGTCAAAATCATTTTATGTATGGGGGGTGATATTGGTGCGGTGACTGCCTTAAAATGGGCGGCTGCGCCTGCTTGTCCATCAGAAAGCACACCTGTTACATATACCGGTCCGTCACGCCCTTGCGGTCACGCCGGTTTCTCCGGTAATGCTGGTGCAGCTTCAGTATATTTTATGAAATGGATTCCATAGCAAGCTTTATATTCGGAGGGCTGCAAGCGAACAATATGCTAAAATAGAAGAACTATATCTCTTGTCCCAGGAGGCGGTCCGATGGCCAATATCAAAGAAATTGCCCGCATTGCCGGGGTTTCCGTAACGACTGTATCACGCGTGCTGAACAATCATCCTTATGTAAGCAAAGACAAAAGAACAGCCGTGCTGAAAACCATAGAGCAGCTGAATTATACACGCAATATGAACGCTGTTCATCTGATTACAGGCCGCACCGGGGCGGTTGCGGTTATTCTGCCGATGATCAACTCTTTCTATTTCTCGGTGGTGATGGACGGGCTGGCGCAAGCAGCGCTGGTGGCGCAATATCGTCTGATTCTGTGCCAGACCAACTATGTCCCCGAAGAGGAGCTTAAAGTGCTGGATATGCTGCGGAACAAAGAAATTGACGGTGTAGTCATTGTCTCGACCGCATTGAAGCCTGAGAGGATTGAGCCCTACTGTGCTTACGGACCTATTGTAACCTGTCAGAATAGCGGGGAACGCCCGTACTCTTCCGTATATATTGAGCATTATGCCGCATTCCGCCACGGGCTAGATTATCTGCACAGCAAGGGACACCGCAAAATCGGTTATTGTGAAGGCCGGGAGAACGGCAGCAGTGCCTCTATCCGCCAGAGTGCTTTTCAGGATTTTCTTGCGGAAAAAGGGCTGCCCTTCGATCCGGAGTGGATGATCTTCGACTGTGTGCGGGAAGAGGACGGTGCGGAGGTGGCCCGGCGTCTGCTGGATATGCGAAACCGGCCTGAAGCGATGATTATTTCCGGCGATCATGTGGCCGCAGGCCTGATTATTGAAGCCCGCAAGCACGGCCTCAGCATCCCGGAGGAGCTTGCAGTGATGGGGTTCGACAACCAGCCAATCGGACGGCTGCTTGAGATCACAACGATTGACAACCAGCTCTATCAGATGGGTTCGGCGGCCTTCGAAATTGTCCATAAGCATATTCACGGCAGCAGCCTTCCGGTGACCCGCAAACTAGAGTATCGGATTATTGAGCGGTCTACGGTGTAAAGCCAAGGTGTGTACAAGCTTCGGATAAAGATCCGCTTGGGGTGCGCCTGAACAGGATATTCCATTGTACAAACTGCAATGAGTTTCCCAGACCTCAGCTTCTTGTTCACCCCCTTCCTACACACAACATTCTACTCCCCTGTCACTTTCTCCTCACTTCTGCTCTGACATCCCCTAGCAATTATCCGGCTGCTCCTCATGCGCGCGTGATATTTCATGCAGTGACAACACAGTGATATAAATCACATTTTTATATTGACAGCCCTTGCGCAGACACTTATGATAAATCCAGCACTAGTGATAACGATTATCATTTGCATATATAAAAAAGGGGTGTTTTGAGTGAAGTATAGTTATGCGCTTCCCGCCGGCCTGATTGCGGCCTCCATTCTGTTTGCCGGCTGTGGGGACAATGGCAACAATAATAAAGAAAATAACTCCAATAATGAGGCAGCGGCCACAGCTGCTGCAACGAATGCTCCAGCAGTTAATGCCGAAACTTCTGCCGCCGCTGCTGACTTCACCTCTGCCATTGAGCAATACCGTGCCTACGTCATTGAACAAAGCGATGCTTTTGTGAAGCAGACTGAAGGTTTTACCGATGCTGTCAAAGCCGGAAAACTGGATGAAGCCAAAGCGCTGTACGCTCCAGCCCGCATGTATTACGAACGGATCGAGCCGATTGCTGAGGCGCTTGGAGATCTGGACCCGAATATTGATGCCCGTGAGAATGATGTAGATCCGGCTGAATGGCGGGGGTTCCACAAGATTGAACAAGCACTCTGGCAGAATAAGACCACAAACGGAATGGCCGAGGTGGCAGATCAGCTGTTGAAGGACGCCCAGCTGCTGCGCGCCAAGGTCGAAACGGTGGATATTGACGAAAGCCTGCTTGTTACAGGAGCTGTCGAGCTGCTGAACGAGGTGTCCTCCTCCAAGGTAACCGGTGAAGAGGAACGTTACTCCCATACGGACTTGTATGATTTTGTTGCCAACGTGGAAGGTGCGCAGAAGATTTATGAGCTGCTGAAGCCCGAGCTGGCCAAGAAAGATCCGGCACTGGAGAAAACGATCGGAGACAAGTTCACCGCTCTGCTGGCCGAACTGGCTCCTTTTAAATCCGGGGACGGATACGTTTCCTATGAAACTCTTAAAGAAGATGAAGTACGTAAATTAAGCCAGAATCTCGACGCTTTGGCGGAACCCCTCTCCAATATGGGGACCATTCTAGGAGTGTGACCGGCATGAAAAAGAAAGTAAACAACCTGTACGATAACGGGCAGGAAGCCATAGAAGAGGTTAAGAACGGAACCAAGAGTGGACAAATCTTCGATAAAAAACTAAGCCGCCGCGAGATGCTGCGGCTTACCGGAGCCTCCGGCCTTGGACTATTGCTGGGCGGCGGCGGGGTTAGCGGTATATTGGCGGCCAGCGGTGCAGTCCATCCGGCCGCTCCTGCACCGCAAGCCTCCAGTGAGGATATCATCCCGTTCTACGGCAGCCATCAGGCCGGAATTCTGACTCCTGCGCAAAATTTCCTCTGCTTCGCTTCATTTGATCTGACGACTTCCAGCATCGCCGATGTCAAAAAGCTGCTGCAGTCCTGGACCACGGCTGTGGCTGCCTTGACCTCAGGAACCCTGATCGGCAACGCCAATGAAAATCCAAACCTGCCTCCATCCGATACAGGAGAAGCCGACGGGCTCACCCCCTCCAAATGTACGATTACTTTTGGAGTGGGCCCTTCATTCTTCGACGGACGTTACGGACTTGCTTCGAAACGTCCGTCTACCTTCGCCGATCTTCCGGCCTTTGCGGGAGACAGTCTGGATCCGCAGTGGTGCGGCGGCGATCTCTGCGTGCAGGCCTGTGCGGACGATCTGCAGGTGGCGTTCCACGCCATCCGCAACCTGGCCCGCATCGCTAGAGGAACCGCCGTACTCCGCTGGACACAGGAAGGTTTCCAGCGCACTGGCGGTGCCGACCCCAAAGGCGGCACTCCGCGCAATCTGCTTGGCTTCAAGGATGGCACGGGCAACCCCAATGTTACCGATGCGGCCGAAATGCGCGAAGTGGTCTGGTGCGGCAGCGAAAGCCCCGCCTGGATGAACGGCGGCACTTACATGGCCGTGCGCCGGGTGCGGCTGCGCATTGAGGTATGGGACCGTTCCTCGTTAAGTGATCAAGAGGCCACCTTCGGACGCCACCGTAAAAGCGGCGCACCTATCGGAGCTACCGATGAATTCGCCAAGTTGAACCTAGATGCGGCCGATCCTGCCGGGAAGCCGGTCATCCCTTCCGATTCCCACTCGGCACTCGCCCATGGGGACGGCACAGTCAAAATGCTGCGCCGCTCTTATTCTTTTTCCAGCGGCATGGATCTTACCACCGGGCAACTGGATGCGGGTCTGCTGTTCATCAGTTTCCAGAAGGATCTGGTGAAGCAGTTCGTGAGCATTCAGAAGCGCCTCGCCAAAAATGACCGTCTGAACGAATACATGGTACATACCGGCAGCGCGGTATTTGCCTGCCTGCCGGGCGTTCGCGAAGGCGGATACCTCGGAGAAGCCCTGCTGGGCTGAGTACGCGAACAAAAAAAAGATAAACGGGGGTCAATCGCAGTGAAGGATAAGGCATATACAACCATAGAAGAGCACAAACCCGACTTCCGGCTTACCCGGTTAAAATGGAAAGGGGTACTCCCGATGTTGTTGTTGGTACAGAAACTGGTGCAAAAAGTCCCGGGCGGATGGCTGCCGAAACCACGTCAGCGTCTGACTGTACCGGAATCGGGCAGGAAGACGCAGCGCTACGGGCTGCACGCAGCCGTGTTGCTCGGCTGCCTGTGCCTGCTGCTGCTCAGCAGGCCAGCAGCCACAGCCGCGGCGGCGGGCACGCCGCTGGACGAGCTGCTGCCGCCAGGCGGCAGCGCGCTCGTCGAGGCCGGCCAGAGCCGCTGGGACGCGGCCGCCGCCGATGTTGACACGTTCGCTGCGCTGTGGCGCACCGCGAACGCCGGCACGCCGGACCCGGCACTCGCCGGTCCGGCTTCCGCTGTGGACGCCGCGCTCGCAGACGCGGCGGCAGCCCTTGCGGCGGGCGGCGAAACGCCCGCCAAAACCGCGCTGTCCACGCTTGCCAGAAGCGTGGATGCGTATGTGAGCGCCGCCTCCGGCACGGGCGGCGCGGACTCCAGCGCCGCCGGCCGTGAAGCGGCGGCGAAGCTGCTGCCCGCGGCAGAGCGCGTGCGGGAGGCGGCGCGCAGCGGCGACTGGGCTGCGGCCGCGGAAGCGTACCGCGCCGTGGTGAGCGGCTGGAAGCCGGCGGAGCGCGGCATCCGCGCCGATAATCCAGCCGTCTACGGCCTGCTGGAGACGAAGATGAGCCTGCTGCGTATCTCGCTGCAGGCTCAGCCGCTGCGCGAAGAAGCCGCACTGACCGAAGCGGAAGCGCTGTATACGCTGCTAGCCGATTATCGTGAAGGCAAAGCAGTCGATACCGAGAGCGCCTCCGCGGAGCCGGCATCGGTTGAAGCCCTGATCGGCTACCTGAAGCAGGCCTCCGCCGCAGCAACCGCGGGTAACAGCGCACAAGCAGCAGGCATCATGGAGCAGTTCATCACGGCCTGGCCTTCAGCCGAAGGCAAGGTGCAGATTGCGTCGCCCAAGGCCTACGCGAATATTGAAAATGAAAGTGCAGCGGTCACGGGCGATCTTCTCTCCAATCCGCCCAAACTCGATCAGGCGCTTACGGCCATGGATAATATGCTCTCTGAGCTGACACCGCTGGCCGGAGAAACAAGCTATACAGCCTGGGACGCTGCACTGATTCTGCTGCGCGAAGGTCTGGAGGCCATTCTTGTGCTCGCCGCTCTCCTCTCGTACCTCAAGAGGGAAGGTACTCCCGGAACCCGGCGCTGGATCTGGTCCGGGGCCGCAGCCGGACTTGCCGGCAGCATCTTGCTCGCTGTCATCTTAAGTATGACCATCTCCAAAGCGGCTTCCGGCGGAGCACGCGAGCTGATTGAGGGCATTACCGGGCTGTTTGCCGTGGTGATGATGCTCACGATTGGCCGCTGGCTGCACGGCAAGTCCAATACGGCAGCCTGGAACAATTATGTAGGCCATCAGGTAGACGGTGCGCTGGCCCGGGGCAATCTATGGTCCTTGTTCCTGGTAGCGGCTTTGGCCATTTTTCGTGAAGGTGCGGAAACCACTATCTTCTATGTGGGAATGGCTCCTTCCATCGCCGTTTCGCAGCTGTTGCTCGGGATTGGGGGCGCGCTGGCCGTGCTGATCGTCCTGGGTTATGCCATTATCGCCTTAAGTGCAAAATTGCCGATTGCCGCCTTCTTCCGCATAGCCACAGTGCTAATCTACTATTTGGTGTTCCGCTTCCTCGGCGAGAGCATTCATGCCCTTCAGGTAGCAGGCAGTCTTCCTGCACATGCGGAGAACGCCTTGCCTTCCATCGGCTGGCTCGGTTTGTTCCCGACCTGGGAAACCCTGGTGCCACAGCTCCTCATGCTGGTCTTCATTCTCTGGGAGCTGCTGCGCAGGAGAGGAGCAGCCGGCAAGTCACGGACAGCCGAATAGCGGCAAATTGCGGAACTGCCTGGTATAACAACGCGTTTCTTGATTACGAGCCTTCTCAAGTTTACATTCTACAGTGTGATTTATCAGAATCCTATCTACTCTACAACCGCCTCCATAGAGTTAGCATCACGGACTACAAATCCGCTATTGCGCTCTGTGGAGGTTTTTTGCGGTGTTGGTGATCGGACAGCACTTACGGATTTTATGAATAGATGGGCTTGCAGCTCAACAATTCAGATGGTTTCGGTTGGCGATTGCCTTAGTTTCCAGGTAACTTAGGTGGAATTTCTCCATTTCGTTTTGTTCTGTAATCTCCCCGAAGGTATTCAGTTGGAAAAAGTCCACTTATTCACTTCAAAATCACTGAATGACGTGGAAATGGAGGTAATTAAATCTACTTTATCCACCTAATTAATAAAAAATCGGTGAAATCTACAGATTAGTTTTCCTTTTTCCACTTTCTCCAGCGATACCTGCCTTCTCCCCTGTTTTTTCAGCTTCATCCTTAGTAAGCGCTTGCCCAACCTACGCCCGCTACCGGTGAGCGTCGATACCCCCTTTTAGAGAGGGCACACTACTTTAACTTCTTTTTAAATAACTTCTCAGTAACTCCTAAGTAACTACTCTAACTAATCGCCATCGCCACCTACTGGGCACCTACTCGCCACCACCTTGGAGGCCCGATAAAACTCCCTCTTGCATCCTCACTGGTAATGCTTTATTCTATGTATGAAAATAATTTTCTTAAATAGTATTATATTATTAAAAATAATTTCATCACATCTGAAGAAAAGAAGGTGGAGGGATGTCTCCCATCCTGCATGCTCTGGAGCATGAGAAATCCAAGCTGTCACAGATGGAGCGCAAGCTGGCGGAGCGAATTCTAGCCTCTCCGGGAGAAATTGTCCATATGGGGATTACGGAGCTGGCAGAGCAATGCGGCATCAGCCCGGCTACAATTACACGATTTTGCAAGGTTCTGCATTTTAAGGGGTTTCCGGATTTCAAGGTTAAGCTGGCGGCGGAAATTGCCCACAGCGATAACTCCCCTCAGGATGGCGGGTCCTCTTATCAGGATATTGTAGCAGGCAATCCGCTTTCTGTGATTGTCGAAGCGATGCAGGCCAATCATTTGGCTTCCATCCGGGATACTACATCACTGCTTAATCTGGAGCGGCTGCAGAGTGCAATTGATCTGTTATGCCAGGCCCGGCGGGTAGATCTGTACGGGATGGCCACCTCTTCAATTGTGGCCCAGGATTTCTACCAGAAGCTGATTCGCATCGGCGTGAATTGCACTGCCTTTTCCGATTCCCATATGCAGATTACATCCGCTTCTTCGCTCAAGGAAGGCGATGTGGCATTCGCCATCTCTTATTCCGGGGAAACCCCGGAGACGATTGACGCCTTAAGCTGTGCCTCAGCCAGCGGTGCAGCCACGATCTCGCTGACCTCCTACGGCAGTAGTTCACTGGCTACTTTGGCCGATATCCCGTTGTTCTCTTCCTCACTGGAGCAAGGCATGCGGCGGGGAGATATGGCTTCGCGGATCGCACAGCTGCATATTATCGATATTTTGTTCACCGGAATGGTTAGCACACGCTTTGGAGATTTTATTCCCAAGCTGGAGCAGTCTTACCTGAATGTCCAACATTACCGTCATAAACGGGGAGGTCAATCCTAATGAATATTTTGAAATTTAAAACTGATGAAGACTTTGCACAGACCGGAGCCAACCTGATTGTCAGCCTGCTGCAGAGCAACCCCAAAGCCGTACTGGGCCTCGCTACCGGAAGTTCACCGGTCGGAGTATACACCAAGCTGGTTGAAATGCATACAAAAGGAATCGTCAGCTTTGCCAAAGCTTCGTCTTATAATCTGGATGAATACGTAGGTTTGCCTGGAGATCATCCGCAGAGCTACCGCAGCTTCATGAACGGACATCTGTTCAGTCATATTGATATCGACCTGGCCAAAACACATGTGCCGAATGGCAACGCCCCTGACCTGGATGCAGAATGCCTCGCTTATGATAAGCTGCTTGAGGATGGCGGTCCGGTGGACCTGCAGATTCTGGGTATCGGAAGCAATGGCCATATCGGCTTCAATGAACCGGATGCCAGTCTCACCAGCGGCACACATGTCGTTGATCTGCTGCCGGAGACCCTGGAAGCCAATGCCCGCTTCTTTGACAGCCGGGAAGATGTTCCACGGCAGGCGGTTACGATGGGTATCGGCGGCATTCTTAAGGCACGGCAAATTGTACTTTTGGTTCGCGGCGAAGAGAAAGCAGAAGCGGTGAAGAATGCGCTGGAGGGTCCGATTACCACACAGTGCCCGGCTTCCCTGCTCCAGAGCCATCCCAATGTCGTTGTACTGCTGGATGAAGGTGCGGCAAAATGGCTGAAATAACATCCACCACAGGCCAGTTGCTCTTCGGAAAAGTTCTGACACCTGCAGGAATCATCCAGGAGGGTGTGATCGCTGTATCAGAGGAAGCCATTCATTATGTCGGCGAAGCGGCTTGGCTGCCGGAGGCTTATGCCGGGTGGCCCGCCGGAAACGCGGAAACCCGTGGCGGCCTGCTGATTCCCGGATTTGTAGATGTGCATGTTCACGGGGGAGCCGGCTTTGACTTCATGTATGCCGATGCTGAATCCCTGGAGACCATTACACGGTTTCACGCTTCGCAGGGAACCACCACCATGCTGGCGACAACGATGACCGCAGACAAAAAGGATATTGACCGGGCGCTCTCGGAAGTACACGCATTCCGCTCTGCCCCGATGCCCTTTGCCCAATTGGCCGGGGTCCATCTGGAAGGCCCGTTTATTAGTCCCAAGTGGTCTGGTGCGCAGAATCCGGACCACATCGTTCCAGCCAATATTGAATGGATGGAGCAGTGGGAAGCCTTATATCCGGGATTAATCCGGCAGGTGACACTCGCACCTGAAGGAGAAGGCGCACTTGCGGCAATTACATGGCTGCGCAAACATGGGATAATTGCCGCACTGGGACATACGAATGCCTCCTATGAAGAGGTGATCGCTGCCGCCGATGCAGGACTAAATCAGGCGGTGCATATGTTCAATGCGATGACCCCGCTTCACCACCGCAAGCCGGGTGCAGCAGGCGCCATTATGTTTGACGCGCGGATTCGCGCAGAGATTATTGCCGATGGCATTCACGTGCATCCAGCAGCAATCGCTGTGCTGTCCCGTCTTAAGAATGCTGGTAATCTGCTGCTGATTACAGATTCCATGTCGGCGACCGGACTAAGCGATGGTGAATACACTATTGGCGATCTTCCCGTTCTGGTCCGTGACGGCGTTGCCAGATTGAAGGAGAATCCGGATGCCCTAGCTGGCAGCACGTTAACAATGATCCGAGGGTTCCGCTATCTGGTGGAGGAGGTCGGTCTGACTCTGGAAGAAGCCTCCAGAGCAGCAAGTCTTACACCCGCAGAGGCCATCGGTATGCAGCGGACCATCGGTACGCTTGAAGCCGGTAAACGCGGCGATATCCTGCTGCTGGATGAAGCGCTGAACCTGCGCGGAGTCTGGATAAAGGGCCGTAAAATGAACGATATATCCTGAATTCAGAAACGCAGCCCAACCCGGAATTAAGCTGGACCGGAGGGGGCTGCGTTTTTTTTGAGCGTATGGGATAACGACTGGAATAATACAACCTTCCCTAGGAATACTAAGGAAAATCCGTTTAGGCTTTGCTTAAGTTAATAACCGCTGCGCGTCGGGAAGATTCGTCCAACCATTGTACTGAATTCGTGGGCAAATCCCCTCAGCGGATGTCCTGCACGGAATTCCTGAGCGTAGAAGTTTGTCCGTTCCACAAAGTCAGGGTTTGCAGATACGTAGACTTTGTCGATATTTTGATCATATCTTCTGACCTCGGCGGCTATTTTATCCTTCAGTTCCCGGGTCATAGTATCGTTAGCAAGGGTGCCGGTGTTATGGGTTCCATTGGTGCTGTAAGGAGTAATCGTCCGGGTGCCCGCTGCAGTACCCATGCTTCTGTCGATATCATTTCTTAGGACCCGGCCATCGGTCATGTTGCTCCGGGACATTACGCCGTTACCCCCATTCCCTGCATAACCCCCTGGGTTGGCTGTTCCTGTCCCCCCCACAGTTCCTGTGCCGGTAGACAGAGTTCCCGACATGCCATTGATTGAACCGCCTACCCCTGTCATTCCAGGTACACCGGTTCTAGAACCTCTCATGCCGGGGGTGCCATTCATGCCAGCGGTGCCGCTCAACCCGTTGTTACCGGTCATGCCGTTTGCACCGTTCATACCGGTGGTACCCGTAGTTGTGCGGCCTGAAGTTCTTCCGCTGCCGGCAATCATTCCCGTTGGCCCCCCGATCCCCGTTACATTGTTGCCGTAGCTTTTGGCATGAACGCCACCTGAGGCTTCATCCAGAGTTACTGCGACATATGCGCTTTTTCCTGCTACAACTACATTGGCGGAACGGACCTCAGGCATGGCCGCAATACGGTCTGCCAGTTCTCTGCTCATCTCCATTTTATCGAAGGCATTCACCTTCATGGAGTTGACACCCAGCCGTCCGTCATGGATTCCGCGTACACTTTTGGTTTGCACATTCTTGTCACTTGCGGTGTTATTGGTACCACAGCCTGTGATGCTTACCACGCCCAGCAGCAGCGCAGCGGAAACCGACATGCTGATCTTCGATCGCAACATGAATTCATCCTCCATCTCTTGTTATATATGCAGCGTAACAATCATTAGGATAGCCCTCATCAGGTCAGGCTATCCTGAAAGGATTTGGCATGGCGCCCTTTGATCGTCACCTGTAAGGGAAGTCCGGCGTATCTTATAAACAGCAGGCCCTGCTTTTGCGAAGGGCGCCGGTGTTTCTCCGCAAGGTAAAGTCAGGGAGGGATGAGCTTGAAGGTTTTATTTACATTTTATGTCCCCAGCGGGGGTGTCGAGACTCTGAACAGGCTGCGGTGCGAGAGTCTTCAGCGCAGCGGCATTGAGTGTCATGTGCTGTACCTGATGCCGGGGTCAAGCAGTCAGAGCACGGCTGACTTTCCTGTATTTATCGCTTCAACGGATACAGATATTAAGGGTGTGCTCGACACCCATAACTATGACGCAATTATTGTAACTTCGGATTATCTGCTGCTGGAGCGTCTGCGCCGTCTGGGGTACAGCCGTATTCTGATTTACGAATCCCAAGGCCTGGGAACTAAAACCGAAGCAAAACTCATGGTCACGGAGGCTGTTCCTTTTTTACGTAATTATTGTAATGCTGTATTGATTCCGCCCACTGACCATCTGCTGGAGCTGTTCATTTCGATCTGTCCCTGGCTGCAGCGTTACGTCATTCCCAATATTGTGGATGTCCAGTCCTTCCGGCACATTCCCGGTGAAGCGCCTTGTGATCCGGTGATTGCCTGGGTCGGGCGTCTGGAGACCAACAAGAACTGGAGTGAATACCTGAAGGTTGCCCATGTTATCCGCCGCAGCAAACCCAATCTGCATCTCTGGATGTTCCATGATCCGGACCTTGCGACCGCAGAGCAGAAGCATCTGTTCCAGACGGAACTTCATGCCCTGGAACTCAATGACCGCCTGAATGTATTCACCAATATCCCCAATCATCTGATGCCAGTATATTACTCCTCCATAGCCGCTTCCGGCGGGTTTCTGTTATCCTCTTCCATCACTGAGGGCTTTGGATACGCTGTTGCCGAGGCCGTCTGCTGTACCTGTCCGGTGCTAAGCACGGATTCTGACGGGGTGCGGTCCTTTATCATCCATAATGTAACGGGGAAATTTTATCCGCTTGGCAATGTGGAAGCTGCCGTTAACGAAGGACTGGAGCTCATGGATAATCTGCCCCTTCGCAGCTTCATCCGCGAGCAGGGACGCCTCCATATGATCTCCCGTTTCGGTTCCGAGAAATACGCCCAGTCCTTTCGCGAGATGATGAATTCCTTCGCCATTTTTTAGCACATAAAGAACCCTCAATCCCACATAACCACGTGGAGTTGAAGGTTCTTTGTATATATATAAACCCGGTTCACCCATGCCTGGATAAAAGTTCAAATAGCTCTGACTGGAAAATTTGCATGCTTCTCTCCCAGGTGAACCGCAATGAACCTGTCTCTCCTTTTTTGGCCAGACGTTCACGCTGTTCCTTATCCCGGATGAGTGTGACAACATCTTCAGCCAGCCGGTTCTCATACCGGTAGGACATCAGACAGTTGGATCTATGAACGCAGTATTCAAGGTTGCCTCCGGAATACACTGTCACGAGTGCCGCCCCGCAGCGCATAGCTTCAAGACCAGGAAGTGAGCCGCTGTCATAGGTGCTGGAGCTGACGAAAATATTACTTTCATTATAGTGGTAACGCAGCTCTTCATCATTCGAAGGCGTACGCAGACGGTAGTGACCATCTGCAAACAGAGACTGCAGCCATGAAGATTCCGCATATTCACCAGGTGGTGTGATCAGATCGATCTCAACCTCCGGATGCTGCCCTTTGATCAAATCCAGCTGCTGCAGCAGATAACCCTGGTCCCGGTGCCCCGAGAAGCCTCCCTCCGGCTTGCGTACAATGGCAGTCACCACAAGCTTGCTGCTCGCTTCACGGATATGCATATTATAAAAGTCGGAGCTGAGGCCAATCGGTACAATCCGCCCTTTAATCCCATGATTCATATGGACAATCCCCTGTTGCCAGCGTGAGAGCACCAGCAGATTCGGAGAAAGGTGATACGAGGCAAAGGATTCGTTGTTATCCGGAAGAAACGTCGGCTCATAGCAGAGCGCCAAACGGATGTGCACCCCTTTTCCCAGTTCACTCGCCCGCTGTGCAACGGATACCGTCTTGTAGTAATTGGAGACAATCACATCGCCTGCGGGAAAATCATCCTCTGAAATCAAGTCGGCTCCCGCAAAGAGAATCGGACATTTCATCTGATACTCCACAATCCCGCTGGACGGCATCACAATAGTCACTTCATGTCCTATTTCAGCAAGACGGTTGGCCAGCTCCACGAGCATCCGCTGTGCGCCTCCCCTGGACAGCGTCAGAATGGGGAAGGTAATTCTCATCTCCTTCTCTCCTTTCTGAGCAGCCTTGACAGATTACTGTAGTGCATTTCCTGTACCTGCTTAATCTCCCGATTCTGCGCCTCGCTGTGGATGACGGAGCCCATTTCCTGGTGCACCCGGTAATCCAGCAGAGGTTCTGTGATATAAGACCATTCATAATGGGGCAGAATCCGGAGCCAGAGATCATAGTCCTGGGTATACAGCAGCTTCTCATTAAAAAGCCCAACCTTTTTGAAAATGTTCATATTCATCATGACGGAGCTGCCATTAACCGGACAGCCCTTCATTAGGGTTGTGACAAGCTCGGCCCTGCTATAAAAAGGTACACTTATAATACCGGAAAAGCGCTCTCCGAGTTCATTGATGTAATAATAAGCCGTATGGTTAAAGGAGGTGTGTGAATTACGCATAACCTCCATCTGCCGGCTGATTTTATCGGGATGAAAGCAGTCATCAGCACTTAACCAGGCAAAATATGCCCCGCTGGCAGCCCGGATCCCCAAATTAAGAGCTGAAGCCGTGCCGCCGTTAGGTTTATGGAGCACCTTCATCCGGTCTCCGTAAGGAATTAGCTTCTCCGTATGGAGGGTTGACCCGTCATCCACAACGATCAGCTCAATATCCGGATAGCTCTGGGCAAGCACGCTTTCTATGGCAATATGGATATATGGACAATTGTAAAATGGGATAACCACTGAAACCTTGGTTCCATGATTCATGCGCTCACCCCCTTTCCGGACGATATTTATACGGTTTTGCAGGCCAGCAGAGCGTCCAGTGGCGTATGATTCTGTCCGAAAGCTTCCCGGAATGAAGGATTCTCTGCATGATGGTAGCCTTTAAGCACTGTCACATCATATCCCCGTTCCAGGAAATCCTCCGGTTCCCAGCCACTCCGGTGTTTTTGAAACTGCTCCCCCTGCAAGTGGTAATGATCTGTTCCTTCCTGGGGAAAGAAACCGCGTGGGGTAAATACGACCACGCGGTTTGCGGCAATGATCTCTGCCTTTCGCAAAAGTTCTTTGCCCTCGCTCATGGTGAAATGCTCCAGGGAGTCGATGAGCGTCACCGCCGTGAAGGTGCATGGAAGAAACAGTTGATCGATATGTCCGGCATCGGCGTGCACCGGTATGATATGGGGCGCTGTATATTTGCGGTGCAACAGGTAAGGCCTGTGAATATCAAGGCCGACTACCACCGTAGCCTGGTAGCGTTCAAGGAGTGTACCGGTCCCGCTCCCCACATCCAGGATACTCTCCGCAAATTTCAGATGCTCCAGAAGAACCGGAAGAAAATCCTTCACTTCTATTTCCCGGTACATAGATCACACCTCCTATAGCGATCGGATCGCTGTTCAGCCGCCCATCGAGGCAATTAATCCGCGGAGCAGAGGGCTATAACGGGCATTGGTAGCAGCAGCCTCAGCCATGATGACATCATAATGCTTAATCGTCCCCATCCCATCATGCCGCCGGTAGGCGGTCAAGGACTGATTCAGCATCACAGGCGGATATCCGTTCAGAATCGAGCGGAACCACAGGTCATAGTCATGGGTGTAGGGCAGCGACTCATCGAACAGCCCGATGGCACCGAACAGCTCGCGTTTGAACATCACCGTGCAGCCGTTAATCGGGTTACCCTGCAAAAAACAACGTAAATAGTCGAGGTGGCTCGGGAATACCGCAGCCGCGTTAAGCCCAGTCAATTGTGAGTGTTCGTTGATATAATTAAAGTTGGTGTAGGTAATCAGCAGGCGGTTCTGGTCCATGAACAGCACCTGGTTGTTGATTTTGTCGCGGTAGAACATATCATCCGAGCTAAGCCAGACCACATAGTCGCCCGAGGCATGACGGATCCCGTGATTCAGGGCAGACGCAGTCCCCCCGTTGGCCTTGCCCAAATAGTGAATGTGCGGGAGGTAAGGCGTAATCCGGTCTGCGTGCATGGTGGAGCCATCGTCGACAACGATGATCTCATAGGGCAGCCAGGATTGGTTCAAAGCGCTTTGCAGCGCCTGTTCGATATAAGGGCAATTGAAAAAGGGAATCACCACGGATACCTTCGGTTTCATGAAACGCCTCCTTCTCTGCTTGCCCGGTAATAGTCCACAATATCCGCAAGTGAGCGGGACAACTCAATCTGCGGACTCCAGCCGAGACTTACAGCATCGTCTCCGGAAGATGAGGATAATCCTTCTTGAATAGCTAATGTTTCGGATCCTGAAGATGGAACGGCAGCTGCCGCAGGAGCAGCAGCCTGTTCCGTTCCGGTGTTCTCCGGCCCCCAATCCATGCCTACCGGAACCCTCGCATGAGCCAGCAGCTGCTCTGCAACCGCTCCAAGCTCCCGAAGAATGCCGGAGTCAATCTTGTAGATCTTTCCCGGCTCTCCGCTGCGCAAGATCCAGTCATAGGCTTTGACCGCATCCCGTACATCCAGGAAGTCACGGAGAGCATACCGTGAGGATAGCTTGAACGGCGGGGGTATTTCAGAAGTGCTTTCAGCAGCCTCACTCCGTACCATATGCTGCGCCAGCAAGGAACAAAATCCAGTTGATGGGCCAGGACCGATCAGGTTACAGGGCTCCGCAAGCAGCACAGGCTGCTGGAACAGGGTACACCAGGCAAGAGACACCAGCTCCTCCAGGGTTTTGCTCAGACTGTAGGGGTGTGGCGGACCTTCCGCATTGCCCGGTTTGAACTTAAGCCGGGAGCCGGCCACCAGAATACGGCGGGCCGGCCGGGTACGCAATCCCTCAAGCAAATACAGTGTAGACATCACGTTCATTTCCATATAGAGCAGCGGGTCCCGCCAGGACTCCGGCACCGAGTTTTTGCCGGCGAGGTGCAGCACTTCATCCGGCTGGACCTCATCAATCATCGTCTTGACAGCCCTGCGGTCGCTTAAATCACAGACCTGCTGCTTCACACCCGCCGGGAAGATACCGGCAGCTGCAGAGCTCCGTACCACAGCTGTCACTTCAGCACCCGCTGCATGAAAGTAAGCCACCGCATGCCTTCCGGTAAATCCGGATGCTCCGGTAATTAGCAGCCTCCGCTCCTTCATGTCGTCATCGCCGGCTGCTTCATCCATGCCGCCAGCTCTGCCAGCATTTCAGGATACGAAGGCAGCTTCACCTGAACATCCGCTCTCGTGCTGATCAAGGTCCGGTCCTGAATATGTGCAGACTCGGGGATAATCTCGGCATCCTCCTTGCCGAATGCTGCCTGCATATGCCGCAGCAGCTCATATTTGCTGACCGGCTGCGGGTGGGCCAGATGGATCAGGCCTGAAACCTCAGAGTCCAGCAATGAATCTACAGCTTTAGCCAGCTCCAGGGTGGTGACCCCATTCCACATTACCCGCTGGTAGCCGGATACGGGTCCCTTCTGGGCCAGGAACCATTCCATCAGTCCGATGCCCGAAGGGCGGATTTCCGGACCAATGATGGAGGTTCGGATGGTCAGGTGTCCGGGGTCCCGCACTTCTCCAAGACTTTTGGTGATCGCATATACGGATGTGCCGTCAGGCTTATCGTCCTCTGTGTAACCGCCGCGTGTTCCTTCGAACACGCAGTCGGTACTGATATGAATGAGCCGGGCATGAATGCTGTCCGCAGCACGGCGCAGCCGGTGGGGCAGAAACCCGTTCACATGGTAGGCGCCGATGGGATCCCGTTCGGCAAATTGATTGAGCACGCCCAGCGCATTGATTATGCAATGGGGAGAGACGATTTCGACCAGCTTTTCAACTCCGGCGATATCATCTGCATCTATATACAGCCCGCCAAGATCACTCTTGTCCCGGGTTGTATGGAAGACGTGATGCTTGCCCTGGCGGCGGAAATAATCCGCCAGCATATGACCCGCCATACCGTTTCCGCCGAGGATAAGCAGCTTCACTCTAGGAACCCTCCCCGGATCAGGATTTCCCTGATCTCCTCCTGATTCATAAGGTTGTTCTCGGAACTGAAGCTGTTGAAGGAAACATGCGGGTATTTGCTGTAATAAGCCTTCAGTTCAGGCATATCCAGTGTAGGCAGGATGACCAGATACTGCTCATCGTAGACAACTGTTGTCTGGCTCTCGAAATCGCTCATCAGAATTTCGTGGATCTTCTCTCCCGGCCGGATACCCGCTTCGATAATGCTCACATCCGGTTTGCCGGATGCTTCAATCAGTACTTCGGCCAGATCTACGATCCGGCAGGTCGGCATGGTCATGACAAAGATTTCCCCGCCGAGGCTAACCTCGGAGGCCTTAAACAGCAAGGTGATGGCGTCGCGCAGGGTGAAGAAGAAGCGGGTCATTTTCATATCGGTAATCCGTACCTGCCCCTTATCCTTGATCTGCTTCATGAACAGATGGACCACACTGCCGTTGGTACCCAGCACATTGCCGCCGCGCACCGTTACGAACCGGGTATTTGAGCCCAGCAGGTTGGCATAGACAAACAGCTTCTCTCCAATGGCTTTGGTCATACCGTAGAAGTTGGAGGGATTGGCAGCCTTGTCGGTAGAGATGTAAATGGCTTTTTCCACATTGCATGCAACAGCCGCTTCAATCACATTCTGGGTACCGACCACATTAGTCTTGAGCGCTTCATACGGCTGGTCTTCGCAGACTGGAACATGCTTGAGCGCCGCCAGATGAAAGACATAATCCACACCGCGGCAGGCCGCTACCAAAGCCTCCTTGTCACGGATATCCCCGATAATGAAGCTGAGACGGGGATCTTCATATTCGCGGCTCATTGCCACTTGCGCAGACTCGCTGCGGGAGAAAATAACGATCTCTTTCGGGTTCTGCGGCAAAAGCTGCCGGATGAGTTCATGCCCCCAGGAACCGGTTCCGCCTGTCACCAAAATCCTTTTATTATTGAACATGCAGGTTCCCTCCAAGCAAAAATTTGACTACCTTAACCGAGACATCCGGGGTCAAATAACCTTCCGGCGCCTCCCATTCAGGGCTCAGTGACGTCATCAGCCGGGTACAGCGCAATATACTGTCCTGCTCCACTCCTGACACAACGTTGCTGCCGCAATCCACCGTCTCAGGACGTTCGGTGGTCCGGCGGATGGTTACGGTTGGCACTCCCATCAGGCAGCATTCCTCCTGTACGGTTCCGCTGTCGGTGATCGCACACAAGGCGTACCGTTCCAGATGGACAAAATCAAAAAATCCGAAAGGCTCATGGAATTCCACCAGCGGGTTCATCTCAAGCTTGAACTGCTCCGTAAGCTTGGAGCGGGTACGGGGGTGGATACTGCAGATCAGGCGGATGCCAAAATGCTCTGCCACCAGGTTCAGTCCAGACATGATCTGCAGGAGTGATTCGGGATCATCCACATTTTCTGCACGGTGCGCAGTAACCAGAAAGTAATGGCCTGCTGTCAGGTTCAGCCGGGCTAGAATATCGCTAGCCCCGATCTGCTGCTCATAACGGGTAATCACTTCGTGAATCGGATTTCCGGTTAATACAATGCGCTGGCCGGGGAAGCCTTCGCTGAGCAGATGCCGCTTGCTCTGCTGGGTATAGGGCATATTTATGGTAGAAACAGCATCTATGAGACGGCGGTTTTTTTCCTCCGGCACTTTCAGGTCGTAGCAGCGGTTGCCCGCTTCCATATGCACTACAGGAATCCCCATCCGCTCGGCAAGGATGGCGCACAGCGCGCTGTTCGTGTCCCCCAGGAGCAGAATCCGGTCCGGCTGCTCCTGCAGCAGGATGCTTTCCAGGCTCCCGAACATGGCGGCAAGCTGCCCGCCAAGTCCCGCCTGTTTATCCTGCAGCACATAATCCGGTGCCCGCAGCCCCAGCTCAGCAAAGAAAATACCACTGAGGCTCGCAGTGAAGTTCTGTCCTGTATGCACCAGCACATGCTGCTCTGCATGCTCATCAAGCAGCGGAATAATGACACTTAGGCGGATGATCTCGGGCCGTGTGCCCAAAATCGTCATGATCTTCATGGGTTCACTCCCCTTTGAGGTTAGCCTGCCGCAGGAACGCGGCGGACTGGTGTTGAGTGGCGGCGCTTATGGCGCCAGGGTGGCTGAGAATAATGATGTTTTTGCCGTTGTTAGGCGCATTTGGTGCACCGGTGGCGGATGTACCGTTATTGGATACGTGTGGCGCGCGGTAGTAACGGCATTGTTGCTGTTGGTGGGTGCGTGTGGCGCGCGGGCGGCGGTAACGGCATTGTTGCTGTTGGGTGCGTGTGGCGCGCAGGTGCGGTAGTAAGAAGTTTGTGTAAACCGTTACGTATCTCCTTGGAGCACCGGCGAATGATTAAGTGGAAAAAGTATCACTAAGTTGCTCGAATGTCATGCGCTCCGCAATCAAAGTGGAAAAAGTATAACTAATTCAATCCTTTTGTTTATTTTCTAGGTCATACCACCTAATTAAGTTTACTTTTTCCACTTAAATCCTCTAATTGGTGATTTCAGCGAGAAATAAGTTCACTTTTTCCACCTATTTACCTGTGGGCGCCGAAGTAACGGCATTTTTGCCGTTGCTGGGTAAGTGTGGCGCGCGGGCGGCGGTAGTAACCGCATTTTTGCTGTTGTGGGTGCGTATAGCGCCCGATTGGTGGAAATAACGGCATTTCTGCCGTTGGGTAAGTGTGGCGCGCGGTGGCGGATGTAACGGCATTTTTGCCGTTACTGCGTGCACGGGCGCGGCTGCAGGCTGCTGCGCACATGAGGCGCGCAGCGGCTTCAGGCGCACGCCTTCTTCGGCGGCGTGCCTAGGCCGCTTTGCGCCGCCGCTTCGCCCGGCGGCGTGCATGGCCCGCGCGGCGGTGCTTGCCGCCGCTGCCCCGCCGGCGCGCGCTTGCAGCCGTGCGCCGCTTCCGGCCCGGGCGCTTGCGGCTGCGCGCCCGGGTTTTGGCGCGGCGGAGCCTGCCGCGCCGGAGCTTGCCGCGCCGTAGCCGTGCAGCGCGGCTCCCGGTGCCCCGCCGCCGCGGTTCCTGCTGCGGCGGTTCCGGCTGCGGCGGCGGCGGCGGGGCGGGTTCGCCGCTGTCCGAAGCTTCGGCAGCGGGGGGCCCCGGTGCGCCAGCAGGATCTGGCAGCGCGGAGCAGTAGCGGAGGTGCCACCTCTCCGCGAGGCCCAGCAGCCGGGCGCGGTACGCCGCCGGTCCGTAGACCGCGTCAACGCGCTCCCGGGCCTGGCTGCCGATCACAGCAGCCAGACCTGGCTCCGCCAGCAGGAGGTTCACCCGCTGTGCGAGTACGTCAATGTCCCCCACCGGCGCCAGCAGGCCTTCACATCCGGCAGCATGGAGAATTTCATACAAGCCGCCGGAGGCATAGGCCACCACCGGTTTGCCGAAGGCCATTCCTTCTAGGGCAGTCATCCCGAAACCCTCGCGGATCAGGCTGGGGACGACCAGTATATCCATAGCACAATAGATGTCGGGAAGACTCTCTTCGTAACCGATGAATTTGAATTTGGAAGTGAGGCCTTCCAGCTTGACTTTGCGTACACAACGCTCATAGTAGCTTTTATCTCCGGGTGTGCCGACCACGATGAATTTCGCTTCAGGATGCTGTCCCGATACAAGAACAGCCATTTTGATGAAATGCTCCAGTCCCTTTTCTTTATTAATGAAGGAAGAAATATAGCCGAGCAGCGGCTCCGCTGGCGCAATTCGCAGTTCACGGCGGCGCTCGCCCCGCAGCTTGCTCCAGGCTTCAAACATCATTTCTGCTTCATTCCAGGACGGAGGAAGCTGTGTCACCTTCCCCTCGCGGATATCCTCAGGAAAACAGGCCACAGCCGTGTGAGAGATGGCCAGAATTTCATCACTATTCATGTGAATCAACCCCGTGCTGATGGGAGTGAACTCATTGTCCGTGATCGTCTCTGTAATCTTCCACACCACCGGAATACCCAGTGATTTCGCCGCCATCGCCGGCAAAGCATGAACACAGGTGCTGGAAATAATCAAAGCCGGACGCAGCCCGGTAAGCCAGTCTAGCAGCTCGCCGTATTCACGACTTTCCTGAAATTTACGGATATCTGCCTCCAGGCCGGCATAAGGAGTGTATATCCCGTAGACCAGCGGAATCGGCAGCAGCTGCACATTCAGTCCATTCTTACGCGCCTGCCGGGTCAGCTTACCCTCCTGGGGTGCCACAAGAATGCAGTTGAAATACGGTAACAGCTCCCGGCTGAAGAACAGCAGCAGCTTCTCCGCGCCGGTAATGCTGCGTGTATTGGATACATGGGAAAAAAGCACGATTGTCGCTTTGTCGGCCATGGTGTGTCGGCGCTCCTTGCAAGGCTGTAGAGCCGCCATTCACCTCCTAAAAGTTTTACGGAGCATTACTTACAGTTCATACCTCCGCAGTAAAACTCGCTTCGGAAGCATCCGCTTAGTTTTACGGAGCATTACTTACAGTTCATACCTTCGCAGGAAAACTCGCCTCGGAAGCATCCGCTTAGTTTTACGGAGCATTACTTACAGTTCATACCTTCGCAGGAAAACTCGCCTCGGAAGCATCCGCTTAGTTTTACGGAGCCAATGCTACATGGTACTTCTTCGCAGGTAAACTCGCTTCGGAGCATCCGCTTCATCGTATGCGGAAGGGCCCGCTTCGCCTGCCGCAGAGTACTGCGAAAGAGCGCCAAAGCCCGGTACTCCAGTAGTATATTGAGGAGGAACAAATGCCGGCACGACACCTGTCCCCGGTTATACGCACATTTCCTCCTGTACTCTGTACAGCCTATCCGTAAATCACAGTCAACAGCTGATTCAGCCGTTTGGTATACGTGTGATCCTTAAGCGTCCGTTCAAACGCGCGCAGAGCCATGGCGCGGCGCTCCTCTTCATGAGTCAGGTAAAAGCGGATTTTCTCCATCATTTCCTGCGGGCTTGAGAACGTGTCGATCTCTTCCCCTACTTTATAAAAAGAGCCCATATCATCTCTCGCATCACTGAGCTGCAGCGTTCCGCTGGCTGCAATTTCAAAGGTGCGCGGGTTAGGTGAAGCGGCAGTGATCGATAATGTGTTGTTATTCACAGCTTCATCGATATGGGAACGGTGGAGGTTAATGACGATTTTGGAGCCGCTGTAGGTGACCGCCGTCTCCTGCGGTGTCATCCATTTGCCGATCTCAATGCGTTCCCCATACAGGGGTGCCTCCGGCAGACGGTCCCACCAAATACCGTTGATAATGGTGTTGTAGCTCATCAGCTCCGGCATAATCTCACGGAAGAAATGAACTCTGTTCCAGTACGCCGAGCCAATGAAGCTGATATCCCGGCTGACCGATGACCGGCCTGTCGTTGGACGGTAATGTTCCCGGTGGGCGGCAAAGGGCAGATAATGCACCTCAGCGCATCCCAGACCGCGGTAGAATTCCACACAATTCTGCTCCAAGGTGAACACATAATCGTAGTGGGCTACGATTTTTATAGTGAAATCTGTATAATACGGATCATCTGTAAGCCAGATCGCTGTCTTGATGCCTTTGCTGCGCAGAATTGCAACCTGATCAAGCGGCAGATCCATTCCATCCAGAACAAGCACAAGATCGGGGCGTTCCGTATCCGCAAGCTCCACCAGATTCTGACGCACATCGCTAATCGTGACCTTAGCCGTCAATTTTTGCAGGGCATAGAGTACTGCATCGTCAAGCGGCGAATAAGGATATCCTTTTCCCGAAGCCACGTACATTACATGGATGTTACGGACCGGAAGCGGCTCCTCCGGGCGTCCATCCAGGATCGTAAGTCTCCCCCGCAGATAGCCTTCATCAAATCCAACCTTGAAGCCGGTCAGACGGCCACGCAGCTTCTCTTCTTCCGCTGGCGTCCGTGGCAGCGGCGGTGCCGGCATGATAAAATTATTGTTCATGGTATTCGCTCCTTATATTGGATTTCAGACTTATGAGGTAAGGACATTCAGCAGATAGGGCAGACGCGCAAGGAAAGTATGATGGCGAAGCGTGGTCTGCAGCCCCTGCAGAGCGAACTGCCGGCGCTCCTTCTCGTGCTCCAGATAGTATTCGATTTTGTGCTTCAGTTCGTCGGCACCTGCAAAGGTCTCCAGATCCTTGCCCGGACGGTAATGACTGCCCAGATCCTCTCGGACATCGGTTAGCTGCATCGTCCCGCAGGCATTAATCTCATAGGTCCGGGGATTTATTGAACGGGAGGATAGCTGGAAGGTGTTCCGGTTATCCTGCCCGCCTTCCCATGGGCGGTGAATATTAATGACCAGCTTCGCACCACTGTAATAATTGGCTGT
Source organism: Paenibacillus sp. P3E (assembly GCF_001909045.1). NCBI lineage: Bacteria > Bacillati > Bacillota > Bacilli > Caryophanales > Paenibacillaceae > Paenibacillus > Paenibacillus sp. P3E. Next base: position 26,758 of record NZ_LVWH01000198.1, read on the forward strand.
TTCCTCCGGAGGGATAAAACCGTCTTTAATAAAAGGCGACAACTCCTCAAAGGTATTCAGGCGCTCCCAGAAGCCTCCCGCAATCAGCACTTTCTTGCCCCGGAGAAACGGAGCCAGCTCGTCGAACAGCTCCGTCCGGTTGCGGAAGGCATTGCCGATGAACACAATATCGTACTGATACTGCGGACCTGTGCGGCGGGGATAGAACATCTGCGGATTGACGCAGAGCGGCAGATAATGTACAGAGCCTACCCCCAGATCATGGTAGAACTCCACACATCCCAGTTCATGTGTAAAAACATGGTCATAATGCTGGCAAATGACCGATGTATCCTGCGTAAAATAAGGATCATCCACAAACCAGATTGCCGTAGGAATACCCAGTTTACGTATCTCCGTGATCTGTTCCAGATGATTCTCAGGAAACACATGCAGACCATTCATGACCAGCACGGCTCCGGGCGACTCGCGGGCGGCTATCTCCAGCATCGTTTCCGGTGAGCTGATGATCAGTTCACTAACGAGCTGTCCCAGTGCTTCCGTTACCCCCGTATCAATCGCTTGAAATCCCTGGGGAACATACATCAGCTTGAACGGCCGGCACGCTCCTGCCTCTGGAGAATTCAGGCGCTTCACGGCTTCACACAGGCCGAGACGGTAGCCTTCCTGATAACCGTCGCGGTAATCCCGTGGAGGCACTCTTCTCTTTTTTGATTTCACGGCTTTCACCCTGCCCCGTCATATTCTCAAGACAGTATAACTATATGCGGAGTCAGCATCCGCCTCATGGACATCTGTCTGTATCCGGCCGAAATTGGCATATGCCCCCTGTCTTTCGCCCGGGATGCCCGAACCTTTGCAGAATGGTTCCACTCGGGCTACAATTATGGAAGCAAGTGAGAGACTAATAATAAGGTTGGGAGAGTGGGACAATGGTTGCGATGGATAATGCCATGCTCTATATCCGCCATGCGGAGCTGCTGCGTGAACGGGTCCCTTCCTTTCAGGCCTACCCGTTTGATCTGCCGGTGATCCGCAGCTTCAGCAAACTTGCCTTTCAGAAACAGGTTACTTTTCTTGTCGGGGAGAACGGAACGGGGAAATCCACGCTGCTGGAGGGTATTGCTGCAGCCTGGGGGTTTAATCCGGAAGGGGGAACTCTCAATTTCTCGTTCAACACCCGCTCCTCGCACTCCAGCCTGTACGAGTACCTGCGGCTTGCCAAAGGGGGGAGACGCCCGCGGGACGGCTTCTTTCTGCGCGCGGAGAGCTACTACAATGTAGCCTCCTATATTGACGACTTGGACGGTGGTCCTGAGGTGCCGGGGGTACGAAGCAACAAGATCTCCAATTCCTACGGCGGTAAGTCGCTGCATGAGCAGTCGCATGGAGAATCATTTTTTGCGGCTTTTGTCCACCGCTTTGGGGGACAAGGCCTCTATATTCTCGATGAGCCGGAAGCGGCTCTCTCGCCGCTGCGGCAAATGTCGCTGCTGGTGCGCATGCACGAGCTAGTGGGACGGCATTCGCAGTTTATCATCGCAACCCACTCTCCTATTCTGATGTCCTATCCCGGTTCCGAGATTTATCTGCTGGAGGGCGAGGGTATCCGTCAGGTAGCCCTGGAAGACACAGAGCACTATACCGTAACCAAGGCGTTCATGAACGACCGCGGGAAGATGCTGCGCGAACTGCTGGCAGACGACTGAAGTTGGAGAACACAAAAAGACACCTGCACAGATAGAACATACCTGTACAAGTGTCTTTCCCATTTTCCGTATTGTAATCTATGAATCTCTCTCCTGGAGTCTCTCGTCATCAGCAGTCCGACAATCAATATATTCATTGATCAGGGCATCCAGCTTCACCGATTGGCGGAGCACCTGTGGGTGCCGGATCCCATGCTCCAAGGCCAAGGTGTGCATTTCTTTTCTCGCTTGTTCAATCCGTGCCTGATGTTGTTTATCGCCCATAGCGGCGGTCTTTCCCGAGCATGGATTGCACCAGTTGAACAAGCTTGTGGACCAGCCAGCCGAACATCGCCACAGCCATCATATCGAAGCAGACGTTGAACAGAAACAAGTGCTTCCCGATATCGGCCCGGCCATCACCCAGAATCGGAACCAGGAACGAAAATAGTCCAATCAGACCCAGCAGCATCAGCAGTTCACCCGCAATCCGTCCACGCAACTCCCGGCTGCGGAAATACTCAAAGAGAACTCCGGCGTAATAGAGCAGATAGAATATAGCCAAAAAGCCTAACGAATGCGGCAGAACCTCTCTTTTGAACTGGCTCCAGGTGCTGTAAGTATAGGATAGGGCCTTCTCTGGCAGACCCTCCGACTTCTCATAGTTTCCCAGATAATAAGGTCGCAGATCCATACTGTTCCGGGCAGCAAATTTCATACCGTCCACCAGCCGTGAGGGATGTTCAATATAGAAGAAAAGCACATCCTTATGGGACACCCGGTCATAGAAATCCGCCTGCAGCGAAGGATCATCCTGCTTGATAGCCGTACCAGCCTCAAAATAATTGGTTCCCGCCAGCACTTCCAGCTTCTCCGGTAAGCCCAGCTCACGCAAATCCCCCTTCACATCCGGGGACTGGTTCAAAATCCCGAAAAATACAGTCTGATAGAGGTTGATATGCTTCAGCTCTTTGGGTGCGGCCACATATATCATCACAGAGACAAGACACACCGCCACCGCGAACCGTCTAGCCAGCTTCCGCCAGTTCCCCGTCCCGTTCAGTGTCATAAACCGCAGAAAGATCAGGGAGAAGGCTATGCCGACCGGCGCATTCTGGATTTTGGAGCAGATCAGAAACAGGACAGCGATGAAAAACAGCGTCAGGCCTTTGGTTGTCGGCCGCTCCTGCAGGGCCAGCCTGAGTCCCAGTGCAAAGGTAAGCAGCATGAATACCATCGACACCGGCTCACCAAACAATGAATTGAAGTAGGCCAGATACCCGATATCGTAAAATACAACAAGCATTCCTGTACCGAGCAGCAGACCTGTAATATAAGAGCTGCGCGCCCCTACCTTCACGGTCAGCCAGGTGGCCGCCAGCAGCAATAGTGCATACACCGCCGCCAGCAGGCGGATATCAAAATAACTGCCGTGCACAAGCCCGGCCAGCAGCCTTGGCACCAGCACCAGCACAATCTGCGAGGACGGATAGAAGCCCTGGAACAAATTTTCATAGGAAAATCTGGAATGGCTGAAGCTGAAAAAGCGGTCGGCATAGCTTTCCGCAGTATGATAATAATCCAGTCCTATGGTATTCATCATCCGCTTGAAATCGCCATTGTCGGCAACCCCCACGAACGGCTGCACAAACAGCAAATAAATAATCAGACCACAACCCGCCAGGACAATGAGATGTTCTGCTTTGAATAATCGTTTCATCTTTTCTCCCTTACCGCTGCGGAAGCAGCTTCACATATTCGTCCGATAAGCCCATCAGCTTCAGAATATAATCATAATCACTCTGATATTGACTGTAATCCGCCACAGGCTGAAGCGTATCCAGCGATACTGCCTCGCCATCTTCGAAGCCCTTGCCCGGCACGAACATAATCTTATCATTGAAAAAAGTTCCTGTCGGCGAATAATAGCGCATCCCCACCACGTTGCGGTCAATATTAAGCAGGTCATGCCCGAAGGCCGTGAATCCCTCCTGCTTCAGCGATACTCCCAGCAGATTCGCAAGGGTAGGCAAAATATCCAGCTGCCCTCCGGTGCGCTCTACAACCTTCCCCTCTGACATTCCCGGCGCATGGATAATGAGCGGGATATTGAAGCGGCTGATCCGCGAATCGTAAGGAATTCCGAGGGCCTCCTCCACCTGCTCCGGAGGAACATCCTGCGGCTGCAGCCCAAAATGGTCACCGTACAGCACCAGCACGGTGTTGTCCCAGAGCCCATTTTGCTTCAGTCCTTCGATAAATGTTCCTACAGCAAAATCCGTATAGTTGATGGCGGTCAGATAGTCACCCAGCATGGTATTCTGCAATTTGTCCGGCAGGGTGATTTTTTTGAAGGCATCCGGGATTTTGAAGGGATGATGACTGGAAGCCGTCACCAGCTGGGCATAGAATGGCGTTCCCTTGGACTGCAATGCAGCCAGCTTCTCAACGGCCGTTATATAGAGCTGCTCGTCGGAAGCGCCGAAGGCATTGAAATGGTCATTTTTGAAGGCTCTCTTGTCATAATAGCCATTGAAGCCCAGCGCCGGATACAGCTCGTTGCGGTTCCAGAAGCCGACCTTGTTCACATGAAACGTATACGCCTCATAACCTTTATCCCGCAAAAGACGCGGCAGGCTCGGCAGCACCCGGTCTCCGAAGCCTGTGGACATTGCCAGCGAAGCAATCGGATAAATGGAGGTATTGCTCATAAACTCGGCATCCGAGGTGTTGCCCGCCCCAATCTGCTGGTAGACATGCGGAAAATAAAAGCCTTCCCCGGCCAAACCGTTCAGCACCGGCGTCAGCTCCTGACCGTTCAGCGACTGATGCAGCGGAAAATTCTGAAAGGCTTCCATCTGAATAACAATTACGTTCTTCCCTTTTTGCGAACCGAAATCATCGGGAACCGTTCCCGCAGGTTTGCTGCTGTAGGGATAAGAAGCCTCGAGTGCATCCACCTTGGCAATGGTTTCGTGGATATCCCCAGTACCGATGAGGCCGTTGTCCTCCTGGGATTTTATTGCTGCGAACACCTCATAATTCAGGAAGCCCGCGCTCTCCGCCTGCACCAGCTCGTTGGTAATTCCGCGAGCTGCGTGAATGGAGTAGGCTGACAACGATCCGCCGCCGATAATCGCAACCAGTATCACGATCCACTGTGCTCTCCGTGCGCCAGGCGAGACATAGCGGCGCGGCGAAAAGGCCGCCCCTCTTTTCCATCTGCGGAATAGCCTATAGACCACTACGACCACAAGATCCGCAAAAAACAGATAATCCACAACCTGGATCGTAGACTCTACACTCTCTTTTACCTGAAAGACCTGATTCAGCTCATACAGGGCCAGATACGTTGGAACCGAGCCAAAATGATTGAAATAGACACTGGCCGCAAACAGCAGCAGCGATAACAGGCCGTTGATTACCCAGTAGACACCCGTCTTCAGCCGGGCCGGAAGGACCAGGGTCAGGAGCCCCATCAACAGCAGCACCGGTGCCACATCCGCGGCGATCCATTCCCAGGCAATCCGGTCAAAAAACAGCCACCGCAGCAGCAGCAGCTTCAGCCAGATCAGCCCCGCCACGATATAGAAATGTGCCCCTACCCGCACAGGCTTACTCTCGTTCATAACTTCCCCTCTTAGCTTCTAGATGTTTTGTAAACCCAATTCTCTTTTTCTGTAAAATATCACATTTCTCTAGTATAGCAAATCAATCCTGAATCACAAGTTGGAACAGCTTTATATAGGGGAATATCTTAATCCCCGTATTAACAAAAAAGATGCAGGCCCGTAAAGGCTCGCATCCTCATATAACTATCTCTTATACGCATTTGGATTAGCTTGCCTCGGCTTCTTGTACATTATAGACCGCCCCGTCAAGATTATAAGAAACCTTAATTGCATGTTTTTTGCCTACGCTTCTGAACGTAACAATCCCAGGAGTCTTCATGTTTTTCTCAAGCTTGTATTCCTGAAGACGAATACCAAAGACCCCATTAACGACAGCTGCCGCCGTATCCTGCAGCTTAGCATCATCCATATTCAGCAGCTTCTGATCCTGCTCAGCAAGCTGTCCGGAATCCTGTGACTTAGGAATGAACAACGACATATCAGACATTCCTTTTACCGCATGTGTGTAGTAATCCATAGTAACGCTACCCATAGTAAAGAAAGAGGAGGACAGGTCCCCCTGTCTATAATCTAGTACGAGCTCATCCTTGCCTCCGCCAATGTTCCGGGTCACTCTAATCAGTCTATCAGTTCCTTTGGTTCTTAGATGCTGAAGTGCCTTAAGGCCGATCTGATTCACTTCTTCAGTGAATAGATCCAGGCTTACATTAAAGACAGCACGGTCGAACTTTCTATTCAAAAAATCAATCTGCCCCTCATTGCCGATAAAACTGTCCTGTACTTGTACCTGAATCCCGGATTCAACCTTTAATCCAGACTGCACGAAGCGCTGTACCCTACTAATCTTAAAATCCCTCGGATAGCCTATTTCCTGTATAGTCTTTTTGGCTGTCCGTAAGAGATTTGCATCCGCTTCTCCGGGGAGAAACGAAGCATTCATGTACATCCGCAGCACCTGCCCCGTTTCCGAGCTGATCCATACCGTAGCCGCATCCTCACCTGCCCTGAAAATAATAGCGGCTTGCTTCGCTTCATCCATCCGCTCCAGCCCCACAAAAGGCAGCTTCTTCCCAAGCTGCTCCTGCATTATGCGCTCGGCTGTCTTGCGGAGTCCGGCATCGGTGAGGTCGGGGGTCTTCACCTCCTGGTAGAACAAGCCTGCCTGTCTGCCTTCCCCCAGTAGTCCTTTCTGCTGCAGGATCGCTCCGGCTACGGCCAGCAGCAGAATGACCGCAGCCGCTATGAAGCTTCGCCGCAGCTTTTGGCCTGCCCGTTCCGGTCCCGGCACACCGTTTCGCACACGCATAATGACCTTATCGGCTGCCGCATCCGTGAACCTTGATTCCCGGAATGGACCGTTCCGCGCTTCTTCATACCACTTCGGCTCCCGCTCCTTCATGATTCCATCCCCCTTAATTTCTCCTGGACTTTATGTCTCGCGCGGTGCAGCCTGGATTTGACGGTTCCCGTTGAGAGTCCGGTCAATCCGGCGATTTCCTGAATGGTCAGCTCCGCTTTCAGATCCAGCACCAGCACCTCACGGAACTTGTCGGGAAGCTGCAGGATCACACTCCAGATCTCATCCATCCGGCTGTTGCCGAGGTACTCCATCTCCGCAGAACGGACCGTTCCCAGCAGTTCATCAGGGAAGCTGTTCTTGGCGGGTTCCGCTTTTGTGATGGTCTGTACACCGCCCCAGAGCCCCGAACGGAAGAACCGCGATTTGCGGTGGGAGAATACGGTGTTCCTTGCGATGGTGAACAACCACGCCTTCAAGGAAGAGGACCCCCGGTAGGTTCCGATCCGGTAATAACATTTAATAAATACCTCCTGTGCCAGATCGTCCGCCATATCGGCGCTTTTGGTGAGGTAATAAATATAATTCCATATATCATCCCCGTAAAAACCCATAATCCGCCTCAGCTGCTCTTCGCTCATGACTGCTGCATGCGCCAGCTGATGCTGTTCCAATTCCCATCCCAGTTCCAACGTCTTCACCTCACTTGATATGACCTCAATTCTAATGGAAAGGTTCCCGAAATCACTAAAAAAGTCAAAAAGAAGCAGAGGGCCTCTACCCCCTGCTTCTTATATTGTTGGCGGATCGCTAGACCAGTGATGTGTGCGCCAGCAGTCTTTTAATGGAACGGTTGGCTTCATGCAGCACCGTGTCCTTGTCTACAGTTTTCAGCAGACCTTTATCCATAAGGATTTCACCGTCGATGATCGTTGTTTCCACATCGGCCCGGGTTGCGGAATAGACAATACGGGAGATCGGGTCTACATCGAAGGAAGGGAAGGTGTGGAAGTTATAGAGGTTCAGGATCGCCAGATCCGCTTTTTTGCCGACTTCAATACTGCCAATCTGATCCTCCATACCCACGGCCCGGGCTCCGCCAATCGTAGCCATCCGAAAAACACTTCTCGCATCCATCGTAGTCGGCCCATGCTGCGGCTTCTGGATCATGGCCGCCAGCCGCATTTCATTGAACATGTCCAGGTTGTTGTTGCATGGAGCACCATCTGCGCCAAGGCTGAGATGAATGTGATCATGCAGCATGCCTGGTGTATCAGCGATGCCCGAAGCCAGCTTCAGGTTGGAGCCGGGACAATGGCTGACATGAACGCCTCTGTCGCGCAAGATACGCCGCTCCTCCTCATCCACCCAGACGCAGTGCGCCAGAATCAGCCGTTCATTGGCCAGCCCCAGATGATCCAGATAGACGATATTGCGCATCCCGGTCATGGCCTGAACGATCTCGATCTCCCCCAAATTCTCGGAGGCATGTGTATGCACCTTAACCCCATATCGCTGAGATAGATCACGCACCTCCCGCAGCAGCGGCTCGGTACAGGAGATCACAAAACGCGGCGAGAATGCATACTGAATCCGTCCATTCCCGTACCCGTTCCATTTTTCCAGCAGATCCACACTCTCTTGCAGCGAAGCCGCCGTCTCCTCTTGCAGCGCTGCGGGCGCATCCGCATTCTTCTGATCCATCATCACCTTACCCGACAAGGCCCGGATACCGCTCTTCGCAATGGCCTGAAAGGCAAAATCCGTATGATTCACCGTCTCCATATCCACAATGGTCGTCGTACCGCTGGAGATTAGCTCCCCAATCCCCAGCATGGCGGAATAGTAGAGCGATTCCTCATCATGCGCCGCTTCGAGCGGCCAGATCCGCTTGCGCAGCCAGTCCATCAGCTCCAGATCATCCCCTTTGCCCCGGAACAGCGTCTGGCAGAGATGAATATGGGTCTGTACGAAACCCGGAATGACCGTGCGGTTCGTGGCATCAATCACCCGTTCATCCCCCTGTACTGCAAGCCCGCTACCGATCTCTGTAATCAGGTTATTCTGGATGCGGAGATCTCCGTAAATGATTGCTTCCTGTTTGTTCATGGTGATCATCTCTGCGTTTTTGATCAGGATGTTTGCCATCTTCGCCGTCCCCCTTGTCTTCTGCAATCCTTAGCCGCCGCTAACACAAAAAGGCCACAAAAATATGCCAAGGCATATTTTCGTAGCCAGAAATTTACGGTTCCCGGTAGAGACCCTTAAACCAATTATTAAGGATATACGAAAAAAAGGATTATTCAATTGCTTGCTGAATAACCCTATCATAAGTTAGAGACATATTTGTTGTCAACATGAGTTAGATAAAATAACACAAGATGATTTCTATGCTCAAAAAGGCACGTATTTGATTTCAACACTGTATTCGCGTTATGTTTCCTCCCATTAAATATCTAACCAATGCTTTTTGGTTATCTCTGAAATGCCCCCCCCGGTCGCCCTCTACAGGCTTGTCCATTATTCCACACCGGATGTCAGCACCTTCTCGAACACAGGAAAGTTCGCTGTACGCCCGGGAAAATCCACTTCCCCTCTGCGTTCATAGCCTAGAGAAGGATACAGTACCAGGGTCTTATTATTCATAGCATAGGTATCCAGCCGTATACTGGTGTAACCGCTGCTGCGGGCATACTCCTCGGCAAAAGCAATCAGCTTGCGGGCAATCCCTTTGCCCTGAACCTCAGGATGAACGGCCAGCCGGTGCATAATCAGATTCGGCCCCTTCACCTCTAACCAGTCAATCGCTTCATACTGCTCCGCCTGGTTGTTGTCCAGCACAATGATGCCGGCGATGGCAGCCTGATCCACACAGACATATAAGGTGCCGTCCGCAATGTCCTTCCCAATGACCTCACGGTTCGGGTAAGTATCATTCCATTGGTCACTTCCGCCGTCCTGCATGGCCTGTACACATTTGGAAATCAGTTCCATGATCTCTCCGATCTCATCTTTTCGTGCAATACGTATCTCATTCCCACTCATGTACATCCCTGCTTTCCTATCGACATTTGAACCTGGTAGAGATTCTGTTAAGAAGTCTATCATATCCGTGAACGCGATCGATAGTGCAGAGAAATCCACAAAGCTCTATAGAGGCGGCATGCATCCCCCGGCCTCTACAGAGCAGCTCATTCTGTGACTCCACGCGGTTTAGCCAAGCTCCAGCTTATGCCCGTCCTCGAAGCCCTTGGCGAAACCTGCATCGAACCCCACGTTGTATGCTTCGGTGTAGCCCTGCTGAAAGGCGTCTCCCGGGGGCGTTTCCGGCGGGACGCCCAAATCCGGGGGGAGCGGCACCACCTGCGGCACGGGCGGAACCTCAATAGCGGCTACTACCTGTACCGGCGGCTGAATGACTTGGACTTTCCGGACGATCCGGCGGCGGAGTCTTCTTTTTTTGCGCTGCAAGAGACTTCTCTTGGTCTTGCCTGTCCGGCGGATCAGTCCTCCCCGCGCTTTGCGTAAAGGCCCCTTGCGGACTCTGGCTTTGCGCGACAGCAGTATGCGTCTGCGGGTTCTGCCGCCCGAACGCAGCTTTCCAAGTTTCTTTTTCTTCATCCTTCTACTCCTCCTGTACTCCATGTACTTCTAGAGGTACCGCCTGCGCAAGCCGTACTCAGCCATGGCGCGGCAGGAATTCCCCGTTTGGGCCGGTGCAGCGAAATACCGGACATCATCCGGCACATCGCGCTTTGATATTGGCTTAGTATCCGGATATTGTCGCTCAGCTTGCGGGCTGTCAGCTCCGATTGCCCTGTAACCTCGGCTATACTCTCCAGGATGGCCGCAAGTGCAGCCTGACTGCGGGCAATGGAGCGGATCATCTCGAGCTTGACGGCATGTTCAGAGTGCAGCCCGCCGCTCATTTACTATCTTCTCCGAATTCGAAGCCGTCACCGGTCATGCCACCGAATCCTTCGCCGCCTTCTTCACCGCTGCCCAGCACCGCTTTTAGATTGCTGTACAATCCGTTTTCCAGCTTGGTCAGCCCCTCTACCATTTCCACAATCACCTCGTGAATGGAGATGGATTCCTTCAACTGTTCTTCATGGGAGTCGAACGCTCTAGCGTGGATATGATGCTGTGTCCACTGCTTCACTTTTTCCGCTTCCACCGCTTTGGCCTCAAGGATCATCGCGATGTTCCACTGGATAGTAGCGGACGACTCCAGCATTTGCAGAAAAGCTTTTTCTCTGCTCATCTTCCACCTCCTGCTCCTTAAGCGCTACTCTTCTTCCTGGCCGCCCAGCTCCTTGATGACCCTTCCTACTCCTTCAGCCATCGCCTCTTCCAGATCAGCAATCGCATTCAGGTAAGCAATAATATTTTTGTTGATCTTACCCGTGCTCTCCACCAGTCCGCTGAATCCGCCAAAGTCAGGCTCTACATCCGGCAGATCATGGACTATTTGCGACATACGGACGGCGACGTGGCGTTCGGCATCGAGAATCCGCGCCATCTGTTCGTGCGTATGGGCCATGTGCTGCAGGACCTTCGTTATTTTACTCTGCACCTTCATGTCTCCTTTGCTCAAACGCCCTGCTACAGCATATGCGGCAGAAGCCCGTGCGGTGCGCGGCTTTACTGTAAGTTAACGGGGAGTAGCGGGTGAAGTGAAATTTACGGGAATGGTAAGGATTGACAAATGTTAAACAGCGAGATTATGCTGAGGGTGGATTTGAACTTTTTACATAAGAATTTCAGAAAAGGCAACACCGGAACGGAGGTATTTCTATTGAAAATTGCAAGCGGCCGCGTGGATATACGGCCTTTAACACTGGCTGAGCTATCCCTGGCGGGAGCTCATTATGCCGGACTGGAGCAGGCGCTGGGCCTGAACCCAAGCGGAACTGAACTGGATGATGAAATGCTGTATGCCATGCAGATCAGACACTCCAAGGTAATGCAGGACCCGCTCAACTATCCATGGCTGACGAACTGGGCGGTGATTCAGCGGGAAGAGCAGCGCCTGATCGGCTTCATCATCCTCAAAGGGTGTCCCAATGATCAGGGTGAAGTCATTGTGGGTTATGTCATTCATGAGAGCCACCGCAGACAAGGCTACGCAACAGAGGCAGTGCAGTGTATCTGCGACTGGATCTTCAGCGATCCCCGGGCGCTCTGGGTCATCGCTGATACCGAAAAAGACAATGCCGCCTCGCACAAAGTGCTTCAGCACCTGGGCGCGCAAAAGCACCGGGAGGCGGATGAGCTGATCTGGTGGCGGATCGCACGGCCTGCCGCCCAGACTCCGGCAGGGAGCCTGGCCTGACGAGGACACTGTCGCTGGTTGTGATGCTGCGGGAGAAGTGAAGGCGGCTTGCAAACCGTGCGCCGGTTTCGGCAGCAACAACGGCATTTCTGCTGCTGTTAGCGTGCCGTTGGCCAATTTCGGCAGCAACAACGGCATTTCTGCTGCTGTTGGCGTGCCACTGGCCCGACGCAATAAAACACGCGCCTCACGGCAGCGTGTTTTTCAGCTTTTCTCCGGCTTCGTACAGAGACTGGAATGTTCCAGCGTCACTCCACCATTCCTTGAGCACATCGTAACTGAGCCTGCGGTCTGCGGCGTAAATATTGTTCACGTCGGTGATCTCAAGCTCCCCTCTTTGGGAAGGTGACACGCGCCGGATAATATCAAATACAGCCTCATCGTACATGTAAATGCCGGTTACGCAATACTTTGTCTTCGGATGCTCCGGCTTCTCTTCGATGTAAGCAATTAAGCCGGTATTCTGACTGTCGAACACCGGGACGCCGTATCTCCGTGCATCCTCCACCGGTTTCAGCAAGACCTTGGCCGTCCCCTGAGGCTGCTGCAGATACTGCTTCAGATAAGGTGTCAGATCATCCATGAACAGATTGTCACCAAGCAGCACAACAAACCGCTCACCTGGGAAAATGAATCCTTTTGCCAGCTCCAGTGCCTCCGCAATGCCTCCGGCAGCCTCCTGAATTTTGTAAGTCAGAGAGACGCCAAACTCTGCGCCGCTGCCTAAAAAATCCGTATATTGCCCCGCGGACTGCTTGCTGATGACCAGGAGAATATCGGTTATGCCCCCCTGGCGCAATCGGTCTATACCGTAACACACCATGGGATATTTGCCGACCGGAAGCAAATGTTTGTTCATAAGCCGGGTCAGCGGATATAGCCTTGATCCTGTTCCGCCCGCCAGTATGACTCCTTTCACTTACTTTCCTCCTTTTTATCTGTGGCTTTAGCCTTTGGGTCAACCTTTTAGATGAATTGCGCAGGATCTATATTCCATTTGTCCATGAACATCCTGCGGCCCCGTTCGACCAGCTCCTGAAGCCCGGAGGAGTAGACCTCCTTGAAGCTGGCGCTTCCCTCATGATGCACAAGGCAATTCCCGGCTATCAACAGCCTGTAGCCCCGCAGCCGGGCACGGTAGCAGTAATCATCGTCCTCATAATGTCCGGGAGAGTACCGCTCATCCAGGAGTCCAATGGTTTCCATCAGCTCTCTTTTCAATAAAAAGCATAAACCGATCAGCCGTCGTGTTTCACTCCACCCGCGGGACCCTTGAAGACTCACCCGCTCAGCCTCGGCGTGGAATTCAGCAATATCCATATATGTTGTACTTACCCGCTGCCGCCCGCTGGCATAATTCGTTACTGGCCCCACGATGCCAATGTCCGGAGCACTGTACAAGGCATGTTTTAATCGCTCAAGCCAGCCCCTCGGCACAATAACGTCATTATTCAGCAGCAGCAGTTCATCGCCTGAGGCCAGCTGCAGTCCCAGGTTACAGGCCACCGGAAACCCCCGGTTTGCCGGAAGTGAAATAAAGGTCAGTTTATTCTCGCGGCAGTATGCGTCTGTGCCATCCGTTGAAGCGTTGTCGACCACGATTATTTCATAAGCGGATTCAGTATGAGCCTTAATGGATTCGACACAGGAGCGCAGCAGGCCGACCCTATTGTACGTAGGAATAATAATACTGGTCATCGTCATATGCTGTTCCTCCAGGCTGCCATTTGCCGCCGCTGCTCCAGCAGGCTTTCACCGGTGAGCCCCCCGTTTTTGTCGCGGTGGATTAGCACCCGGAGCAGTGCTTCGGCATGGTCACCGACGATCAGCTGCTCCATGGCATTCCCGGCTCCTATGTTTCCCTGGCGGAGACGGTTATGCTTAATGACGTTTACCGTCCCGGCTTTTTCTACCCGCAGCTGCTCTATAATCGAGAGCGCCTGCGCTTTGGGCGGGACCATCAGCTCACGGTAGCCGATCCGCTCCAAGGCCCGCCGTGACAGGGCATGCGGTACGGCGGTCATCGAGCTGACGCCCAGATCGCTCCGCCCCAGAACACTGTTCAGATACAGCTTGCAGCGGGTGACATCATCGCATAAATCAAATGAGGGCAGCAGCGAATCCAGATCATTCAGTGCCACATCCACCCCACCGTCCACTGCCGCTGCAAAAACGGCCAGCTGCGGCGCAGAGATAACCATATCCCCATCGAGGAACAGCAGGATGTCACCCCGGCTGAGCTTAGCCCCAAGTGCCCGGCCTACGTCATGCCCGGCAGATTCCGGGCAGTGCACCACTGTAGCCTGCTTACATAGCCGGGTGTACTTATAACTATCATCCGTGCATCCATTCAGCACTACGATGATTTCAGCCGGATGCAGCTGCTGCACCTGCTTCAACAGCCCTGGCAGGGTTCGCATTTCATTGCGGGCCGATATAATCACCGATAGTGACCCGCCCAATTGCGGCAGCTGGGGCTTTGCTCCCCGGTAGACGTCGGAGCCCCGGGCATTACCTCCCGCCGCAATGTGGTGAGGGGGGCTGCCTGCCCCCTGACGGATGGAGGCAGGACTGCCTGCGGTGCTCCGGCGGACTGCAGCTCCACCGGCAGCAGCAGATCTGGCCTTCTTGCGCCGGGCGGCGGAACGGCCTGCCCCCTTTCGGCGGGAAGGTGAAGGTCCCGCTGCTTGGACAAGGGCTGCTGCAGAACTGCCATGGCCAGATGCACCAGGTGCGCCAGCCCGTGTATTCCGCACAGCCGGAGCCTGCCGCGCTTTTGCCCTAGAGCGGCGGGAGGAAAGTGCCGCAGATACAGTCGCCTTTTGCCGGGAGCTGGATATAGCGTCAGGCATCTCGGCTATCATCTCACCATCTCCCTTCGCCGGTTCCCGTCACTGAAGCCTGCTCTTTCGCCTCTGCGCTGAATTACCAAGCCTGCCGCATCAAGATGATCCCTGAGGATGACCTCGCGCAACGGATCAGCCCCCGCCCGCTTAGGGCGGATTGCATTCAGCTTACCGACAGGGATCTTATGCACTGCCTTCACAACCAGGCCGTCAAGCACAGCCTGTGCATGTGCCAGGGGCGGCCGTGACAAGAGGCTGCTTCCCAGATCGGCATACGCTTTGCGGCTGAGTGCATGGGGCACTGCCGTCATTGAGCAGCCTTTCAGGTCCGGACGGCCCAGGATAATGTTGAGCGCATGCTTGGAGAGCACTACCGGATGCGGGAATTTACCGCGGACCGGACCGGAATAATCATTTAGAGCCACATCTGTACCTTGACTGACTGCGGCCACAAAGGGACGCAGCTGTGAGGCAGGAATGACCAGATCACCGTCCGTGAAAAGCAGCACTTCTCCCTTCGCTGCCTCTGCTCCGATACTTCGGCCCACATCATGTCCGAGCGGCTGCTCGAAGAGAATGACCTGAGCTCCCAGTGATAACGCAATGTCTGCCGTATGATCAGCAGAGCCATTAACAATAACAATAACCTCACAACGGGGATGGACTCCCCTCGCTCCGGCAATCACCTTGGCAATCGTTCCTGCTTCATTCATGGCCGGAATGATTACCGACACATAAGGTTCCGGGTGGTTGGCCGCAGCGCGCAGCATGGCAGAACGCACTGGCCGGGGAATCCTCCGCGTTGGTCGCAAAGCCCGCCGACCCGTGCGGCGGGCAGATGTACGTGTATGCTTCAAGCTCATCCACCTTCCTTGCAGGACATGGTCTCCGGGCTGAGGGTTACATCACAGTCTATGTATTATGCTGTCCCGGGTAACGGCAAGTGTCTCCCTCCAGACAGAAATTTGGACAAATGCCCGCTCGCTGCTAAGTCCGGCTAAGGTATCGTTTGAAGGGAACCCGGGCAGCGGCTGCAGCAACCCGAAACAAATTTTCACATAACATCGCGAGTGCCAATCCCTGGTTCTTCGCCGCGCAAAAGGCGCAGCCATTGGCTGCGCCCCCTTTTACAATAACTTCATCATACTCTGAGATGACCCTGCATTTCCTTAAAGTTCAGCCCGTCAGCCGATTAATCAAATACCCGATGATCGGCCACCGGCTTCACCAAGGGAGTGCCAAGGGCAATCCAGGATAACACTCCATAGAAATGGGAGGTTTCACGCAGCCGCACCACTTCAATAACAGCTTCCCCGCCCCCTCTGTTCTTCAATGAAGCGTGAAAGAACGGTTGATTGGTCATGGCAACAAGGACATAACCGGTATGACCGAAGCTTTCATCAAAAGCTACAGTCACCTCTACACTCTCCGCATCACCATTGAACATGAAGGCTGTCATGCCAAATTGCTGCAGCACTTCCCGGTTGCCGGCACTCTGTACCGGACTGAACGACAGGTGTTCGGCATTTACCGAGCCGGGAGTCAGGTGATCGCTCGTGATGGAACCAGGAGCAATATGATATCCCTGTACACTATCCTCTTCCAAATGGCGGGACTGGATTGCGAATGAGGTGATTTTGGAGGCATCCACTGCTTCGTCCTGAAGCTCAGAATTCCCCACTGCACCTTCAGCCAGATGCTCCGTTCCGATGCTGGCAAATGCGAGCTTCTCTCCGGTAATGCTGCCAGTCGGCAGCAGTTCCGCGCTGCGGGTTTCCTCCGCGAGATGTTCCAGCTTAACGATGCCGGGGCTTAAATGCCGCTCCTCCAGCGTTTCATCGGCGAGATGCCCGCCCTGAATACTCTGGAGTTGCAGATGCTGTGATCCTACCGCACCTGCTGCCAGCTTGCTTCCGTCAATGCTCCCGTCCGGCAGGAGTTCAGAGCTCAGCGCACTCTCGGCCAAATGTTCAAAATGGATACTGCCAGGACGAATATGGCGGCTGTCCACTGAACCCGGGGATAAATGGCCTCCGTATACACTGGCCGGAGCCAGATGGTAGGGGCCAACCGCACCTGCCGCCAGCTTGCTTCCTCCAATGCTGCCGTCCGGCAGCAGTTCCGCGCTGCGGACTTCCTCCGCCAGATGCTCAAGCTTGATGATGCCGCTGCTCAAATGGCGCTCCTCCAGCGTTCCATCAGAGAGGTGCCCGCCCTGGATGCTCTGAGGCTGCAGATGCTGCGTACCTACCGCACCTGCCGTCAGCTTGCTTCCTCCAATACTGCCGTCCGGCAGCAGCTCCGCACTGCGGACTTCCTCCGCCAGATGCTCAAGCTTGATAATGCCGCTGCCCAAATGGCGCTCCTCCAGCGTTCCATCTGCCAGATGCCCGCCCTGGATGCTCTGAGGCTGCAGATGCTGCGTACCCACCGCACCTGCCGTCAGCTTGCTTCCTCCAATACTGCCGTCCGGCAGTAGCTCCGCGCTGCGGACTTCTTCCGCCAGATGCTCAAGCTTGATGATGCCGCTGCCTAAATGGCGCTCCTCCAGCGTTCCATCGGCCAGATGCCCGCCCTGGATGCTCTGAAGTTGCAGATGCTGCGTACCTACCGCACCTGCCGTCAGCTTGCTTCCGTCAATGCTCCCGTCCGGCAGGAGTTCAGAGCTCAGCGCACTCTCGGCCAAATGTTCAAAATGGATACTGCCAGGACGAATATGGCGGCTGTCCACTGAACCCGGGGATAAATGGCCTCCGTATACACTGGCCGGAGCCAGATGGTAAGGTCCTACCGCACCTGCCGTCAGCTTGCTTCCTCCAATACTGCCGTCCGGCAGTAGCTCAGCGCTGCGGACTTCTTCCGCCAGATGCTCAAGCTTGATGATGCCGCTGCTCAAATGGCGCTCCTCCAGCGTTCCATCTGTCAGATGCCCGCCATAGATGCTCTTCGGTTGCAGATGCTGCGTACCCACCGCACCTGCCGCCAGCTTGCTTCCGCCAATACTGCCGTCCGGCAGTATTTCCGCGCTGCGGACTTCTTCCGCCAGATGCTCAAGCTTGATGATGCCGCTGCCTAAATGGCGCTCCTCCAGCGTTCCATCCGCCAGATGCCCGCCCTGGATGCTCTGAGGCTGCAGATGCTGCGTACCCACCGCACCTGCCGCCAGCTTATTGCTTCCAATACTGCCGTCCGGCAGCAGTTCTACGCTGCGGACTTCCTCCGCCAGATGCTCAAGCTTGACGATGCCGCTGCCCAAATGGCGCTCCTCCAGCGTTCCATCCGCCAGATGCCCGCCCTGGATGCTCTGAGGCTGCAGATGCTGCGTACCCACCGCACCTGCCGCCAGCTTATTGCTTCCAATACTGCCGTCCGGCAGCAGTTCTACGCTGCGGACTTCCTCCGCCAGATGCGCAAGCTTGATGATGCCACTGACCAAATGGCGCTCCTCCAGCGTTCCATCGGCCAGATGCCCGCCGTAGATGCTCTTCGGCTGCAGATGCTGCGTACCCACCGCGCCAGCCGTCAGCTTATTGCCACCAATACTGCCGTCCGGCAGCAGTTCTGAGCTGCGGACTTCCTCCGCCAGATGCTCAAGCTTGACGATGCCGCTGCCCAAATGGCGCTCCTCCAGCGTTCCATCGGCCAGATGCCCACCCTGGATGCTCTGACGCTGCAGATGCTGCGTACCCACCGCACCTGCCGCCAGCTTATTGCCGCCAATACTGCCGTCCGACAGTATTTCCGCGCTGCGGACTTCCTCCGCCAGATGCGCTAGCTTGATGATGCCGCTGACCAAATGGCGCTCCTCCAGCGTTCCATCCGCCAGATGCCCGCCCTGGATGCTCTGCGGCTGCAGATGCTGCGCACCTACCGCACCTGTCGCCAGCTTATTGCCGCCAATGCTGCCGTCCGGCAGCAGTTCTGCGCTGCGGACTTCCTCCGCCAGATGCTCAAGCTTGACGATGCCGCTGCCCAAATGGCGCTCCTCCAGCGTTCCATCCGCCAGATGCCTGCCGTAGATGCTCTGCGGCTGCAAGTGATGCGATCCCACTGCCCCTGCCGCAAGCTTGCTTCTTCCAATACTGCCATCCGGCAACAGCTCCGCACTGTGGACTTCATCCGCCAGATGCGCAAGCTTAATGATGCCGCTGACCAAATGACGCTCCTCCAACGTTCCATCGGCCAGATGCCCGCCCTGGATGCTCTGCGGCTGCAGATGCTGCGTACCCACCGCACCTGCCGCCAGCTTGCTCCCTCCAATGCTGCCGTCCGGCAGCAGCTCGGCACTGTGGACTTCTTCCGCCAGATGCTCAAGCTTGATAATGCCGCTGCCTAAATGACGTTCCTCCAATGCTCCATCTGCCAGATGTTCACCTTGGATACTCCGGGCTTGCAGTTGCTGCGTACCCACCGCACCTGCCGCCAGCTTGCTTCTTCCAATGCTGCCGTCCGGCAGCAGCTCCGCACTGTGGACTTCCTCCGATAGATGCTCAAGCTTGATGATGCCGCTGCCCAAATGGCGCTCTTCCAGCGTTCCATCTGCCAGATGTTCACCTTGGATACTCTGGGCTTGCAGATGCTGCGAACCCACCGCACCTGCCGCCAATTTGCTTCCGCCTACGCTGCCGTCCGGCAGCAGCTCCGCGCTCAGCGTCTCGGCAGCCAGATGAGCCAACTGGATGCTGCCGGCACGGATATGGCGGCTGTCCACCGCGTCCGCTGCCAAATGCCCTCCCAATACGCTGCCGGAAGCCAGCTGAGACGAACCTACTGCGCCTGCCGCCAGCTTGCTTCCGCCCACGCTGCCGTCCGGCAGCAGCGCTGCACTACGGGACTCATCTGCAAGATGTTCAAGCTTGATCAGACCTGGACGCAAATGCCGTTCCTGCAGTATTCCGTCTACAAGATGCTCACCATAAATGCTTTCCTGCTGGAGATTCAGCGAACTCACCGCACCAGCAGCCAGCTTCCCGTTTCCAATACTGCCATCCGGCAGCAATTCAGAGGTCAGTGTTTCCTTGGCCAAATGTTCAAGCCGGATGCTGCCGGAGCGGATATGGCGACTGTCTATCGCGTCCGTTGTCAAATGATCTGCATACACACTGCCTGTAGCCAGATGGAATGCCGCTACCGAGCCCTCGGCCAGTTTGGAACCGCTGATGCTTCCATCCGGCAGGATGTCTGCACTGCGTGTCTCTTCCGCCAGATGCGCCAGGGTGATCTCTCCGTCTCGAATATGCTGTCCTTCTACCGCTCCCGGCGCCAGATGTCCAGCCCCTATACTTTCAGAGGCCAGATGGTAGGACCCCACAGCACCCGCTGCCAGCTTCTCACCGCCAATACTGCCGTCCGGCAAAATCTGGCCGCTGCGGACTTCTTCAGCAAGATGCGCTAAGGTGATGCCGCCTTGCCCGATATGCTTTCCTTCCACTGAAGCTTCCGCCAAATGGCTGCCTGCCACACTACCGGGTGCGAGGTGGCGGGATGAGACTGCACCTTCTATCAGCTTAGCTCCGCTGATGCTGCCATCCTGGATCTGAATGGACGAGATGGAGCTCGGGCTGATATGTCCATTACCGATGGACATCGGCCGAATATGTGCCCCGCTAACACTCCCCGGCGCAAGATGTCTTCCCTGCACAGCGGCGTCACTGACTGCACCAGAGCCAACCGCCCCCGCACTCAAGTGCTCTGCCTGAACTGCTGATGCCGCCAGCTTCGCGGCTTCCACACTGCCATCCGCCAGCTTCATTGCTGTAACTGCCAGATCGCCCAGCTTATCGGTTGAGACACTTTCCGGCGACAGCTTCAATGACGTGACGGCATGATCAGCTAAATGATGCGGCTGAACGATACCGGCAGAGAGATGGACCTCCTTCACCGCGCCGGTTGCCAGCTTCTCACCCACTACCGAACCTGGCTGCAGGGCAGAGGAGGTTACACTGTTGTCCCCAAGATGCCTGCGCTCTACAGCCCCCGGTGCCAAGTGCTCGGCATCCACAACGGCCCGCTGCAATACACGACCGCTGACACTGGCATCCGCCAGATTTTTTTCCTCTACCGTACAAAAAGCAATATGTTCCCCGCTGACAGCTTCCCGCGCTATTGCATTGCCGATAACCGCACCCGGAGCCAGCTTGGCGGCAATGACACTCCCATCCGCCAATTTGTCCGGGGTGATACTATGTGGACGCAGATGCTCACCTTCAACCGATCCAGAAGCCAGCTGTTCCCCCGTAACAGCCCCATCTGCCAGATGGCTCGTGAGTACCGATTGTTCCTGCAGCTGCATAGACCCGACGGATTCCGCCGCCAGATGGGAGTGCTCCACAGACTCACGCTGCAGATGGACTGAAGCAACTGCCTGCATGGCAAGCTGCGGCCCCCGTACCGCAGATTTGGCGATGTGCCGTGTCGTTACAGCCTCATCAGCCAACTTATGGGCAAGGATGCTCTGATCCGCTATTTTGGAAGAGGTAACTGCCTGCTCCACAAGCTGAACTGTTCCAACCGCCCCTTCCGCCAGCTTCACAAAAGAAATGCTGCGGTCCGCCAAATGCCGGCTGGCAATCTCCCCGTCGGCGATATGGCTACCATTCACACTTTCCGGGCTTAAGTGCTGTCCCCGTACGGCCTCCTTGCCAATCTGGCGTGGACCTACCGATCCATCGGCAAGGTGACCGCTGTCGATGATCCCGGACTGGAGCTGCTCTTTGCCGATCAAACGGCTGGCAAGCTGTTCCGGCCCTATGGCTCCCGGAGCCAGATGCTTCGCTGTAATGGCGCCGCCGCTGATATGGCGGCTCTCAATAACGGCGTCTCCCAGCTTATCACCGCTAATCTCTCCGTCGGCTATTTTGTCCCCCGTTACCACTTCGTCCGCCAGCTTGGAACGGTCAACGCTCCCGTTCGCCAGATGCCGGCTGACGATGGTGCTGCTCAGAATTTTCTCGCCGGTCACCGCTCCATCTTCAAGCAGGTCAGCCGTAATGATGCAGTCGCTAAGATGGCGGCTCGTAATGGCCTGATCGGCAATTTGACCTCCGCCAATGATCCGGTCAGCCAGCTTTTCCGGGCCAATGCTGCCATCCTTAAGTTTTTCGCCGCCGATGGAATGATCCAGCAGCTTACCGCCGCTGATGCTTCCTTCTGCCAAATGCTCACCTGTTACGGATTCGGGGGCCAGCTTAGAGGAAGTTACTGCCTTGTCCGCGATATTGATGCTCTGCACCGCATAATCCTGCAGCCAGGGCGTTCCGATGATACCGAATTTCAGCTTGGACCCGTCAATGGTCCGGGGGGCAATTTTGCTTCCGGTAACGGCAGCGTCGGACAAATCATCCGTATATACAGGCTGCAGGCGTTCTCTTTCCACCACTGGCAGCACGACTTCAGGTGTCAACGGCAAAGGCTCAGCAGCCGAAACCGAAGGTTCCTCCACCTGTTCCTGAGGCGCTTGCTGATCAAGTACGGCAGATTCCACGGAATCCGCCGCTTCAAGCGTATCCACCCCGCTAACCTTCAAAGTTGTACTCCCGGTATCCGGCACTTCGCTTCCGGAGGTGTCTATAACCTCCTGTATCTTGGGACTGCTTCCCAGCATGCTGAGTTCCTTCATATTCGGATTATCCACAAAATAGAGCGGTTTTTTGGAACTGCGGTGCTGATTTTTCCTGGAGCTCTTCACAAGCAGTCTCCTCCTTCCATCTATTGTTTCTCCTAGGCATCATATGCAGCGCACTAGGCGAATGACACCCGTTTACACCAAGCCTGTAAATTCTGCACCTTCCCAAAAAAGGGCATCTGCCACCGCACATTCGTCCACCCTAAAGGGCGAGTACACACATACAATGACTCAGGAAGAGAAACAGCCGGAACTATAGAAGATAACGGGAGGAACGAACATGGGGCAAAAGCTCGTGGGAATACTGCTAAATGCCGCTATGCACCGGGGCGTTCCCCGGCAAAAAACGGGACAGGAGTCGCTGAAAAGCTACGAGGAAGCCGCCGCTGTATACGGATTGACCCCCTGCTTCCTGAAACTGTCCGACATCGATACGAAAACCGGCTGCAGCATCGCCTACATGAAGCAAACCCGGGGCTACAGGAGAGTGGTTGTTCCGACGCCTGACGTCATTCACAATCGGGCTATCTACGACCCGGGCAGCCACGGGATCGACAGACTGCTGGGCAGCGGCGTACTGGTATATAATACATGCAACCGCTATGGCAAAGATCAGATCCATGGACTGCTGGAGCAAAATGCCAGACTTCGCGGCCTTCTGCCCGCCACCTCAGCCGGTCTATCCGGACTGAAGGAGATGATGTCCAGCTATTCCGATCTTATTCTCAAGCCTTGTCGCGGAAGTATCGGTCAAGGCGTAATGCGCCTGACGCGGAGTAGTCCAGAACTGTGGAACTGGAGTTATCTGCCCTTCGGCTCCCGCAGCTGGATCAGCACCCAGGTTAATCAGGATGCATTGCCCAGAGCCCTGCGGATGCGTCTGGCCTCCACCCCTTACCTGGTTCAGGAACGCATTCCGCTGGCAGAGATTGGGGGCCGTCCGTTTGATCTGCGTGTCACGGTGCAGCGTGGGTGGGGCGGGGAATGGCAGGTCACCGGACTATTCGCCAAACGGGCGGCGCCGGGGGGCTTCGTCTCCAACATTGCCCGGGGAGGAGAAGCACTTGACTCTTCATATGCACTGGAGCAGGCATTCTCCGGGCAAGCGGCGGCAGGCATCCGCATGTCCGTTCTGGCTTACAGCCTCAGCATTGCACACGAGCTGGCGCGGAACCTGCCCGGACTGGCAGACATCGGGCTGGACATGGGCGTAACGGAAAAAGGCCGGGTCTATTTCATCGAATGTAACGGCCGTGATCAGCGCTACGGCTTCCGCAAAGCCGGACTGACCGGGGCATGGAAGGAGAGCTATCGGAAGCCGATAGCCTATGCGCGATATCTGCTTGACCATCCTTCACAGTACATCAGTTATTGATTTGTCTCTTATTCTATGTCAATATAATGCAGAGCGGAAACGGTCCTGGACCCAGGGCCGTGCTGCTGCATGATGGAAGGGAGATACTCATGGTAAAACAATTGCTGCGGCTGATGACCGAGTTGTCCTCGCACAGATGGCTTTCCCGGTTGATGGGGGCTTTTTCCCATAGCAGACTCAGCCGTTTTTTGATCCCGGCATTTATTCGGACTTATCATATTCCCGCTTCTGAAGCAGAGAAGCCTTCCGGGGAATACCTTACACTTAATGAATTTTTCAGCCGTCATCTCAAATCCGGCATGCGTCCGGTCGCCAGCGGCGAGAATGCGGTAGCCAGTCCGGTAGATGCGATGATTACCGCCATGGGCGAGATTCATTCCGGAACCATAATGAATGTAAAAGGTCAGGATTATGAACTGGAGGAGCTTTTGAACCACTCCCCGCACCTGGAGCTGTACAAAAAAGGCTTTTTCTTCGTGCTGTACTTAAGTCCAACGGATTATCACCGGATTCACGCCCCCCTTACCGGGCGCAAGGTCGAGAGTGAACATATCCGCGGAAGAGCATACCCTGTCAATGAATTTGGCATGAGACATATGAAGGGTGTACTGAGCCGCAACGAACGGCTGATTACTTATATCGCCGGAGCAAACGGTGAAGCCGCAGTAGTGAAGGTCGGCGCGATGAATGTCAGCAGCATCCACTATGCGGATGAAGCGGCTGATGCCTGGGAGATCGGCGACGACCTGGCCTATTTCGAATTCGGCTCTACCGTGGTATTGCTCCTCGAGAACGGCAGCTTCACCCCCCGATCTGGACTTGCCAGCGGGACTAAGGTGAAGATGGGTGAACTGCTGGGCGAGCTGCAGCGCCCGGTGTAGCAGAACATAAGTAGAAACGGCTACGCCTCATAATAGGCCTGCATCCGTTTCAGCGGGAAATAGAAGGATCATTTATAGTGTGAATAAATTCTTATATTTTAACCAAAGGCAGCAGGCCTCCGGGACTATCGGGGACCTGCTGCCTTTTTAGTTGTACATCTATATCAGGCCGATTATTCCGTCACCTTGCTCTGATTCGCCACCTCGCGGGCTTTCTGCTGAACTTCCTCCGGCTCCCCGAGATAGAAGCGGCTAATCGGCTTCACGTCATCATCCAGCTTGTAGACCAAAGGGACTCCTGTCGGAACATTCAGATCCAGCAATGCTTTCTCGTCAATATCCTCCATGAATTTGATCAAGGCCCGCAGCGTATTGCCATGCGCCGAGATCAGCACCCGTTCCTTCTTGCGGATCAGCGGCACAATACGGTTGCCCCAGAAATCGCCGACGCGGTGCACGGTATCCTCCAGGCTCTCGCCGCGAGGAATATCGCCGGGGCGGACATCCTTGTAGCGGATATCGTTCCGGGCATAACGCGGATCATCCGGCTCCAGCATCGGAGGACGGACAGACAGGCTGCGCCGCCAGATATGCAGCTGCTCTTCGCCGTATTTTACCGCAGTCTCGCTCTTGCTCAGCCCCTGCAGCGCGCCGTAATGACGCTCATTCAGCTTCCAGGACTTCTGCACGGGAATCCACAACAGGTCCATCTCATCCAGAACATAGTTGAGTGTCTTGATCGAACGTTTCAGTACAGAAGCAAAGGCCAGATCAAAAGTATAGCCTGCCTCCTTCAGCAGCTTGCCGGCTGCTTTGGCCTCTTCTACCCCCTTCTCTGTCAGATCGGGGTCGCTCCAGCCTGTGAACAGATTCTGGCGGTTATACTCGCTCTCGCCATGGCGTATCAACACGATTTCATACATATTCTTTCTCCTCCGGCCTGAAGTTTCTTCTTCATCCTATCTATACTCATCATAGGCCTCCTGAACGGGTTGTTCAAGACTTACGCTCTTTATCCTTATACCCCGGCCCAGACGCCCTGATACACGCAAACCTTCAAGCCTCCTGAAAGAAAATCACCCTAACGGGTAAATCCAGCATCTCATTGCCGCAGGTAACGGCATTGCTCCCAAATCAGAGGTATTTCTACCTCTCATTCTGCCCGCTAGCCCGTTTACGGCGAGATCAGAGGTATTTCTACCTCTCATTCTGCCCGCTAGCCCGTTCACGGTGAGATCAGAGGGATTTCTACCCCCCATTCTGTCCGCTAGCCCGTATACAGAGATCAGAGGTATTTCTACCTCTCATTCTGCCCGCTAGCCCGTTTACAGTGAGATCAGAGGTATTTCTACCTCTCATTCTGCCCGCTAGCCCGTTTATGGCAAGATCAGAGGTATTTCTACCTCTCATTCTGCCCGCTAGCCCGTTTACGGCGAGATCAGAGGTATTTCTACCTCTCATTCTGCCCGCTAGCCGGTTCACGGTGAGATCAGAGGTATCTCCTCTTAGGCCCGTTTAGTTTATTTTGTTTCCTCCGATCTGTTTCTTCACGTTTATCCCTCTCACTTTTCAATCGGAGTGATCCACCGTCTTTTTCACAGTATAATTTCCTATACAATCAAAAAAACCGGAAGCCCTGTTCGGCCCCGGTTCCCTTCGTTATCTGGATAAGCTATCATTTTAGGACAAATGGTCAAAATCAATGATCCGTAGCTGCCACGCTGCTGTTCTTCAACCGTCTCCAGCGGTTGCGGACAATTCTGCTTCCCCCGGCCGAAAAAACTGAAACAAAAGAAGGATCAGCGGATCTCGGACGGACTTTTGCCGGTGTGCTGCTTGAACTGGCGGCTGAAAAAGAAAATATCGCGGTAGCCCAGCGCATCCGCCACCTCGGTTACGTTCATTCCGGCATACAGCAGAAGATGCTGTGCCCGCTCAATCCGGGTGCGGATCACGTAGGACTGGACAGAAGAGCCGGTAATCTCCTTGAATTTGATCGAAAAATAACGCGGGGACAGCCCGGCACGCGCCGCCAGATCCTCCACCCGGTGCACCGCTCCAGGATGCTGGCTGACATAGTTGGCTACCTCATGAATGACTTCCGCCAATTGGTTGCTTACATGACGTTCCACAGGCATCACCTGATCCTCACGGAGCAGATGGATCATCAGCTGCTTCAGAATCAGTTGGCCTTCCTCTTCTGCCGCAAAGGTCTTTACGAGAAACAGGCGGACATACCGTGCCAGCAAATGCTCGAACTCCACCGTCTCCGACAGTTCACGGTAAGGCTCGGGAATATCTGCCACATTCTCAGTGACATCAAAATGAATGTATGTAAGCACAAGCGGCTTCTGCGGATTATGGGTTGCGCTGGTATGATCCCCCGGACGGAACAGGAAGCAGCTCCCCTTCCCCACCTGATAAGGGACGCCTCTGCGCACAACCGTGCCTTCCCCGCTCCAGACATAGAACAAATCATAATTTTGCAGCGGCTTCTCTCTTTTTTGCCATTTCCAGCCCGGTTCGCAGACAATCTTCGCCAGGGCCGGCAGGATCACA
This sequence comes from Paenibacillus sp. P3E, assembly GCF_001909045.1. NCBI lineage: Bacteria > Bacillati > Bacillota > Bacilli > Caryophanales > Paenibacillaceae > Paenibacillus > Paenibacillus sp. P3E. Next base: position 53,995 of record NZ_LVWH01000198.1, read on the forward strand.
AAAGAGGACGGCGATGCATGCAGCATAATGTTCCCTCCTAAAAGTTTGTGAGCTTTACTTCCTGAATACGCTTCGTACAAACTCGCTTCGGAAGCATCATCTAAAAGTTTGTGAGCTCTACTTCCTGAATACGCTTCGTACAAACTCGCTTCGGAAGCATTATCTTAAGTTTTGCGGAATTCTACTTCTTCGAGATCACTTTTCAGCAAAACTCGCTTCGGAAGCATCCTAACCGTTCCATACTCCTCATAATACCTTGTCACATTCGATTTTGCACATCCTCCCAGGCCAGCAGCAGACGGTTGACCCCATTCTCGAGCTGAGCACTATCCAGATGGGCAAAAGAAAAGCAGGCCGCCGGAACGTCCGGTTCAGCCTGGTACAACGCTGCGTCCCGGAAGTCCGTGCCGCGCCTAAGCGCAGCCGCCCGGAAGGCGGCGAATTCCGCTCTGCTGCGCCGCCAGCGCGCGTAGATATGCAGCCCCGCATCGCCGGGCAGCAGTTCAAACAGCTGACCGAGCCGCTCGGACAGCAGCGAGCGGAGGAGCCGGGCACGCTCGCCATAGAGGCGCGTCATCCGCCGCAGATGGCGGCTGTAGCCGCCGGTCTGCATGAAGCGCGCCAAGGCACGCTGCTCTAATTGGCCGCCCGGAAGCGGCTCATACAGCGCCTTGGCGGCGGTCACCGGCCCGATCAGTAAGGGCGGGAGCACGGCATAGCCCAGCCGCAGGCTGGAGAACATGCTGTTTGAGAATGAGCCCAGGTAGACGACCCGCTCTTCACGGTCGAGTGCCTTCAGCGGTTCTATGGGCCGCCCGCCCCAGCGGAACTCACTGTCGTAATCGTCTTCCACAATCAGAGCTTCCTGCCGCCGCGCCCATTCCAGCAGACGGCGCCGCCGGTCGAGCGGCAGCACAGCGCCGGTGGGGAACTGGCGGCTAGGCGTAACGAACAGCAGCCGGGCCGCCCAATCCTGCGGCACCAGCCCGCTCCCGTCCACCTTACCCAGCAGCAGCTTCCCGCCTGAGATTTCCACAGCTCTGCGGATGCCGTGAAATCCGGGGTCCTCGGCAACGGCGGGGCTTCCCGGCTCCAGCAAGAGCTGCGTCAGTAGGACGATACCCTGCATTGAGCCGTTGAACAGGACGATTTGCTCCGCCTCTGCCCGGATGCCCCGCGTCACCCGGAGATGGGCGGCAATTGCCAGCCGCAGGCTTTCTTCGCCCTGGGGAGGGCAGTAGCCTTCCATCCTCCCGCCGCTTTTGCCGCCAGCATATTTCAGTGCGCTCCGCCACTCCTCATAAGGAAAGTACTCCATGAGCATCCCCCGGCTGCGAAAGCTGACGAAGTTCCCTTCCTCCTGTTCATAGATGAGAACATTCCTCTCCATAAGGCGTTCTCCCCAGCTGGATAGCGGTATCCCGGTTCTATTACAAGCTGCTCCGACATCTGCATATTCACCCGTAACCGCATTCGTAACCGCATTCTTTGAACCTTCTGTCCCAGCAAAAGCCGATGCCGCAGCTACAGCACCTTCAATTTCCTGATCCGCCTCCACCCGTTCCTGCTCCACGGGTTCAAAGCTGTCATTGGCGACATAGGTGCCCCGGCCGGTCTCCGTCCGGATGTAGCCGTCAGCCAGCAGCATGTCGTACACCTGCGATGCAGAGCCGCGTGAGATCTGGTATAGCTCCGCCAGCTTCCGGGTAGACGGCAGCCGGGTTCCGCCGGGCAGAGTGCCGCCAAGAATAGCCGCGCGGAGCGCATGGTATAAGGCCAGATATTTGTAGCGGTGCACCGCCAGATACTGGTCATATGGCAGCGTAAAATTCATGTTCCCACCCTCTCCACATCAAAGTGGACTAATAAAATTAATGTAAACCGGTCCTTTTTTATTGTCAATTCTTCTTCTATTGTAAGATAACTGTTTACTCGGAGCATAGGGCTCCGCCATTATTGAGAAAAGGATGTGCCGATATGCGCAGAAAAGAATTTCAGGTAGAGCAGGAAGAGGAGCTGGCCGGTTTTCTAAACGGAATGAGCTTTGGTTTTCTGGGGACCAGCGATGAGATGGGGCTGCCGCGTGTAACGCCGCTCAACTTTGTCTATCTGGAGGGTAACTTCTATTTCCATGGCAGTCACGCCGGAGGCAAAATGAAGAGCATCCGCCACAATCAGCGGGTATGCTTCACTGTTGCCGATGAATATGCCATCATTCCTTCCTATTTCAGCGATCCCGAGCTTGCCTGCCCTGCCACCGCCTATTTCAAAAGCGTAACCGCTTATGGACAAGCGGAACTTGTAGAAGACCTCGCCGAAAAAGCAGCCGTACTCGCTCTTTTTATGCAAAAGCTCCAGCCGGAAGGAGGCTATGCCCCGATTGATGCCGAAGATCCCAGATACCGCTCAGCTCTGAAGGGTGTTGCCGTTGTGCGGATCGTTCCCGAAGAAGTAACCGCCAAATTCAAATTTGGCCAGAATCTGAAGGAAGATGCGCGAAATGCCGTTACTCAGGGGCTTCAGGACAGAAACGGGGCACGTGATGCCGAAACCATCGCCATGATGGAAAAATACTGCCCCTACCACTCCTGAGTGGTAGAATATAGCTGTATCTATTTGTATATTTCACGGTAGATTGGCGGGATGGAATTTGGAGTATCTGTACCACTACTATGATAAATCTGCCGGACCGTTTCGGAATTTATCCGACCTGGCACCGGAGGAAGCGGAGCATGTTCTTGCGGACATACGCCAGAAGAACAAGGGATTTGCCAGCAACCGCTCAGCGGATTATCTCGATATCCGGCGCAGCCTGGAGCACAAGGCACGGGAGGCTTTTATTGCCAAAGGAGGCCGCCCCGTCCGCCAGCAGCCCCACTATATGACCTTTGGAAGCTGTCCGTGGCTGCTGGAATGGTATCCTAGCGGTATGGAGCTAAGGATTCCATTGGACTGCTTTTCTCCTGGCTGTATCAGCTTCACGTATGGCGATTTGTTTCCCACAATGAGAGTTCTGGACGGTAAGCCTTACCGGGGACAGGTATACCTGCTTACGGAGATCCGGGAAGTCATTTCGCAATTCGGCTGGCCTCAGGAATGGAATGCCGGGGGAACCCATGGGCCAGAGCGCTATATCGAGGTTCAGGTCTGGGAGGATCCGCCACAAATATTTTAAAAGTAATGGGAATTGCCTCTTTCATCAGTGACGGCGGTGAATCACGGTGATATAATGTTAGGCAATGTTAACGTATATCCCAGAAGAATACCGGAAGGATGAAACCGATGAATCCACTGGCTGGACAATTGAATGACAACATCAAGGCAGGCAATGAACATGTATACGATATGCTCTCCAATCTTGGCAAAGCGCTGTATTATCCCAAAGAGGGGATTCTGAGCCAATCCGCTGAAGCGGCCGCCCACGCCAAGAAATACAATGCAACCATTGGTATTGCCACTGAAAAAGGTGTACCTATGCACCTCGGTGTTATTCAGGATAAGCTCTCAGCTTACAGCCCCAAGGACTTGTATGGTTATGCTCCGCCAGCAGGCAAACCGGAGCTGCGTACCGTATGGCGGGAGAAAATGCTTCGCGAAACGCCGTCGCTTGAAGGCAAGTCCTTCGGTAACCCTATCGTTACCAATGCCCTGACTCACGGGCTCAGCATCGTTGCCGACCTATTCGCCGATCAAGGCGATGCTGTCATCTATCCGGACAAAAACTGGGAGAATTACGAGTTGACCTTCGGCGTGCGCCGTCTCAGCGATACCGTCACCTATCCGCTTTTCACTGAAGATATGAGCTTCAACAGCGCGGGGCTGCTGGATGCACTGCTGGCCCAGAAGGACCGCGGCAAAGCCATTGTGCTTCTTAACTTCCCGAACAACCCTACAGGCTATACTCCGGGCATCAAGGAAGGCGAAGCGATCGTGGCTTCTATTCTGCGCGCTGCAGAAGAAGGCATCAATGTCGTAGTGGTCAGTGACGACGCTTATTTCGGGCTCTTTTTCGAAGATTCACTGAAGGAATCCCTCTTCGGCCGTCTGGCTAATCTGCATCCGCGTGTACTCGCTGTGAAGATTGACGGAGCGACCAAAGAAGAGTTTGTCTGGGGCTTCCGCGTCGGTTTCATCACTTTTGCTTCAGACAGCAAGGAAGTGCTCGCTTCCCTGGAACAAAAGACGATGGGGATTATCCGCGCCACCATTTCCAGCGGACCGCATCCTTCGCAGACCTTTGTACTGGATGCGCTCAAGTCGCCTAAATTTGCGGAGCAGAAGGAAGAGAAGTTCCAGATCATGAAGGGCCGTGCCAACAAAGTGAAGGCACTGCTGGACAGCGGCAAATACGGCGATGAGGTCTGGACCTACTATCCTTTCAACTCCGGATACTTCATGTGCCTGAAGCTGCATACTGTTCACGCTGATGCCCTGCGTCTGCACCTGATCCATAACTACGGCCTGGGCACGATTGCCCTGGGTGAGACCGATCTGCGCGTGGCCTTCTCCTGTATTGAAGAAGATCAGCTTGAGGATCTGTTCGATATGGTCTATTCCGGAATCCGCGATCTGGAAAAAGCCTGATTGAACAAGTTTTGACCATAGAAGTCAGCCCCGGCGTACCGGGGCTGACTTTTTTTTGCAGGCGGTTATGGCATTGGCCTATACACGTTGTTCCCTCCACACATACAATACGGTGTACTCAAGTACAACAACTCACACGCGAAAGGGGAATGAACATGAGCGAAGAAGTTAGAGGCGGATATGGACACCCTATGTTTACAAGCACTGGTGCAATTCTGGTTCTCTTTATCCTGCTGGTCATCATCAGCCGTTCACTCTTTGTCTAACCGGGAATAACCATCCCGGGAGGGAGCCCCGGCTCTCTCCCGTCCTACCTGCGTTGTATACCATTCCCTGCTCCATGCGGAAGTAAAGATGGAATCCTCAATTCCAGATGTACCTCTAGATTGTCTCCACATAATTTTAGAAAAAGACGCCTTGAGCGGAGCTAATGCTCCTGCCAAGGCGTCTTTTTCAGATATAGGATGAATACGGCTTGAACTGTAGACTTGAAAGCCATGACGGAGACAATGAAGCTCCTTAGGAATTAAAGCTAGAACTGAAGTTAGAACTGAAAGTTAGAGCTGACAGTTAGAACTGAAGTTACGTGGAATAAGTAGACCTAAATCGGCTGTAACCCTGGATTCAGAAGGTTTAATGGGATTTTGTCCACCTAATTCATACAGAATCATCCAATATGGCCTTTTTCAGCAGAATTAGTGATCCTTTTTCCCACATGGGATATTTCATGGCCAAATGAGCTCATTTAGTGATCCTTTTTCCATTTGGAATAATAAACCGCTTCATCAAGCTCCCAAGTTCAATCTCTCTAAATGTCGTCGTCCTCCTGCACAGTTTTGCGGGAAGCACGGGTTTTGAAGAGATAGGCCAGCAGCCCGCCGGCAAGAAAGGTGCCGATTACAGGCAGTGGACGCTCTACAACCGCGGTCAGGAATGGCAGACCGGTCAGCACAGCCAGCAGCAAATGCGCGCGGAAAATGAACTGAATCGTACTGCTTGCCTTGCTGCCCTCCGGCAGAGGATAGACGGTCAGCCAGAACGACTCACTGTGCAGCTTACGCAGCGCTGACAGCTGCACGCCCATGATGAACAGGAAAAACAGATAAATGCCGCTACCCACATAACTGCCCCGGTTCCACCAGACCAGCAGCAACGACAGAACTGCGATTCGCAGCACAATGCCGAAGATGTCGCCCCGGGCGAAGCTTTTAGTCAGGAGGAAGCGGTAGGCGGTACTACGCCGCCATGAGATGCCCCCGCCCCATTTGGACAAATAACGCCGGACATAAACCCGCTGCTCCCGTCCCGGCACATCCACGAACCAGCCCAGAATCATCAGCGCTATCGCACCCTGATTGCGTTCGGTAGCAATGAGGCGTTCCCAGGGAACGGAGTGCCGTCCGGGAACCGCCAGCGCCGCCAGATAGGCTGAGGCCAGAATCACGATGAAGATCAGCGCACGCAGAGAGGGTTGCCACAGCCATGCGGCAATCATCAGCCCAGAGACAGCCCAGCGCAGCAGGTTATACCCAAGAGATGCCGGACGGGACAGCATGGTAAGCTCCCGCCACAGACCAAAGCTTGCCAGCAGCTTCACCAGGATCAGGACAACAAGTGTGGCAAACAGCATTTGATGAGAATCATCCGTGCGTATGTAGAGGGGCCACAGTGTAATCAGCACGAAGGCCAGCCGCAGAATCTTCCAGACATTCCCGGCAACCCAGGCTGGAGCGAAATATCCCTTCATCCGGTGCCCCTGCGGCAGCAAAAAGATGGTGTCAGGACTCTGCAGATACGTCCTGAAGCTGCTGTGGGCTACCGCAGGCAGAAGGAAAATCAGCATGATCCAGCGGATTGGAATGCCTGCCGGAATATCACGGAGTAGTGAAGTGTACCAGGCCGAGAAGATAATTAACACCAGCAGGAACAGCATGGCTACACCGCTCTGAATGATATAACCCATGTAAGGAATCAGGCTCCCGGTGAACCGGCTGCGCCGCTGCCGGCGCAGCTCCTTCAAATCCATATCATTTCCCTCCTTGAACCAATTCGTAGAACAGCTGCTCCAGATTCAATCCCTGCAGCCCGGCAGCCGCGGTCATTTCCGCCAGCGTACCCTCCGCGATCACCTGGCCGCGGTGCAGGACAATGAAGCGGTCGCAGTAATTCTCAATGGTGGAAAGAATATGGGAGCTTAGCAGAATGGAAGCCCCGGATTTCTTCAGATCCAGCATGAAATCGAGCAGGGAACGGATGCCCAGCGGATCCAGCCCCAGAAAAGGCTCGTCAATCACATACAGTGCCGGACGTGCCACGAAAGCGCACATAATCATGACTTTCTGCTTCATGCCCTTGGATAAATGCGAGGACAGGGTATCCATCTTGTCCTCCATATTAAAGAGTGCGGCCAGCTGGCTGCTGCGGGATTCATAATCGCTGCGGTCCACGCCGTAAGCCCTGGCGGTAAATTCGACATGCTCTCGGACCGTCATTTCCTCGTAGAGCAGCGGCGATTCCGGTACAAATGACAGTGCTCCATGATAGGCTTCCGGATCACTGCTCCGGGTCTTACCCTGGACGGTGATCTCGCCTTTATGCGGTGACATCAGGCCCAGAATATGCTTCATAGTCGTGCTTTTGCCTGCTCCGTTCAATCCGATCAGCCCGACCATTTCTCCAGGCTGCACCTGAAGGCCGATATCATGAAGCACCGGCTTGTTCAGGCTGTATCCTCCGCTTAAGCCCGTAATTTGCAGTACGGGGGCAGTATTCATTGACCGTCACCTCTCGGAGCTTTGTCTTTCAGCCATTTGGGCGCTCCCTTATTCTTGCGGTTCTTCTCGCGCTCTGCACTACTGCGCGCCTTGCTTGCAGGAGCGCCGCTCCGGGCCCCTGCGGCGGAACCCGGGCTGCGGCGCTGCTGATCGCGCCGCTCATCGAAGCCCGCTGCCGTACCCGGCTGCGGTGCTTGTATCCCGGCTGCGGAGGCCGGGCCTCCCGCTGCCGAAGTCCTCACCTGCGGCTTGCTGCTGCGCGCCGCAGATCCGTCCGCGCGCGGGCTGCTGCCCTCGCGGCGTCCCGAATCCGTCCCGCCGCGGTACTCGCTGCGGGCCTCATCGGCGGCGCGTACCTTGCCGCCTACCATTTCCTTCTCCTCCAGCTGGATGTCCAGCTCCTTGGCGAACTTGCGCATGATGAACGTCTGCTGCTCCGTGACGATCGTTACGGACAGGCCGCGGCGTCCCATGCGACCTGTACGCCCGGCCCGGTGCACATAGTGCTCTGAGTCAAAGGCCGGGTCGAAGCTGACGACCAGCGTCAGATTCTCAATATCCAGACCCCGGGCGGCCACGTCGCTGGCCACCATCACACGGAATTTGCCGTCACGGAAGCGGGCCAGCACATTGCTGCGCGTCACCTTATCCGCATCGCCGTATAATGCGGCTGCCGTCAGACCCAGATGGTTCAGCTTCGCAGTCACCTCAGCGATATCGTCGGTGGCATTGACGAACACAATCGCCCGATCCGGGTTGTAATGGCGGATCACACGGCGCAGCATATCTATTTTATTACGTTCCTCGCTGACCACGTAGTGGTGCTCAAGGCTCTGCGCGGTCATGACCCCCGGATCAATGCCGACTTCAGCCGGGTTCTTCATCTCCCGTGCTGCAAGTGCCTTCGTCTCCGGTCCGATGGTCGCGGACAGCATGACCAATTGACGCGTACGCAGCGCGCTGCTGACGATCTTCGCCACCTCGCCTGCTCCGCTGAGCTGGAACATCTGGTCCGCTTCATCGATGACAATCGTGGTCACCTCATGCATCTTCAGCTTACGCAGACCAATCAGCTCCCGGATGCGTCCGGGGGTACCCACAACAAGATGCGGATGCTCACGCAGCTTATCAATCTGGCGCTTGATCGCTGCACCTCCGATCAGACCCATCACCTTGATGCCGCGATGAGCCCCATAACGTTCCGCCTCGCGGAGAATCTGCATCGCCAGCTCCTGCGTAGGTGCCAGCACCAGCTTCTGCATCCCTTTCTGCTCGGGATGAATTCCCTGGAGCAGCGGCAGCAGGTACGCCAGTGTCTTACCGGTCCCTGTCTGGGATGCGGCAAGCACATCTCTTCCCTCCAGCAGCAGAGGAATGGTCTGCTCCTGAACAGGGGATGGATCTTGAATGCCGAATTCCGACAATCGGGCAACGAGGTCTTCCTGGATCCCGATGGCCGCAAAAGAAGCTTTATTCATAATTGTAATTCATCCTTTTCGTTTGAGATAATATGTTCATTATATGCCAAAAAGGCCTCTCCACCAAATGGAAGGCCGTTTGATCCATTCTAAAGCCATTGTTATTATTTCCGGTTCATCATATTGTAGGTAAGCTTGTCCGCCAGACGGGGGAAAAGACCATAAAAGCGGATCCCCCATGCCGCGAAGCCGGGAAGATCAATCTCTTCCTTCCCTTTCTCGATCAGCTTCACGATCCTCTTGGCCACATGTTCCGGTGTCATCATAATCCGGGCGACACTTTTCTCATAGCTGCCGGAAGGGTCAGCTGTACGGAAGAACTCTGTAGCAATCGGTCCCGGATTGACTGCCGAGACGATGATTCCCTGCTGGCGCAGCTCCTGACGCAGCGCATTCGTGAAGCCCAGCACAGCGTGTTTGGTTGCGCTATAAGCAACGGACCGTGCCGTGCCGATTTTGCCGGCCATCGACGCCACATTAACAATCTGTCCGCTTCCCCGTTCCAGCATATGCGGGACTACAGCCTTGGTACACCGTACGATGCCCATGTAATTTACATCCATCATCTCATCGAATTCGCGGGACTCCATCTCGGTAAATGAAGCGAATTTTCCATAGCCGGCATTATTCAGCAAAACATCAATTCTGCCATATGTGCTAAGGATGTCCGCAAAGGTCTTCACTACCTGCTCCTCATCGGTAACGTCACAGATATACAGGCCAAAAACGCCCGGGATACCGGCCGCAGTTTCTTTCAGCTTGTCCTCCGAACGGGCCAGCAGGATCGGCACAGCCCCACGCTTGCTGAGCATCTGGGCCGTCAGCGCTCCAATCCCGCTCGAAGCTCCTGTAATAACAACCACCTTGTCTTGTAATACCATGAATGAAGTTCAGCTCCAATTGTCCGACTAAGAGATCATTACCTGAATATCAAGCTCTCCGATGCCTTCCATTAAGAGCGGAATGCTCAGCGCTTTGCGCGGCATTACCGACATGCCGTCTGTCTTCATCAGCTTCGGCGGAGTAATATCTACGGCTACCCCCTGATTCGACAAAATGGTGCTGGCGTTGCCGCTGATCATGTTTCCCAGTTCCGAAATCGCACTTTGGCCCATCTCGTCCATCTCCGTAATCACATAGCCACCCATCATGGCCGACACGATCTTGAGCGCTACCTGTTCAGCGATCCCAAAAATAATGTTCCCGCTCAGTTGACCTGTCATTCCCACCTGTATCCATATATGATTATCAATCAGTTCAATGTCCTTTATGCCCAGATTACCGGTGGATGGCGAGACCTGTATCACCTGTTCAATTACAATTCTTGCAGATTCTAAAAACGGATTGATTACTTCTGCTTTCATGAAAGTGCTGTCCCCCCTCTACCAGGCTTTAGTCATGTACCAAAAGTCCTAAGTAATAATGATTTATTATACTTCATATATCGGTATTATTCACCAAAAATTAATGGTCTTGTCGAAGGAATTATGAAGATAGTTTTCCGGGTAACATTGCCCTGCCGGAGGTTATCTCCTATAATTTAATCAAATGCCGACATCCGGCGTAAGATAGGTATAGAAAAGGCAGCGTCATCCATATTCATAACCCTACTCCATAAGAGGGCTCCCGGGTCCTGTGAAAAACATTTTTTATTATCCTGTAAACAAAAGGCGGCATCCGTCATCAGGCCAAAAGGGGGTACGTCCATGAATATCAGCCAGCTTGAGACGCTGATTACCATCTCCAAAACCATGAGCTTCCGCAAGGCGGGTGAACTGCTCAATTTGACCCAGCCGGCGGTATCGGCGCAAATCAAAAGCCTTGAAGAAGAGTTCAAAACTCAGCTCGTAGACCGGAACCAGCCGGTAACCCTGACAGACAGGGGACAGGTATTTCTGTCACACGCGGAACAGATTGTAAGCATCGTCGATGAGCTTAAGCAGCGCCTTGCAGATTTGGATGAGAATCCCCAGGGGCATATTATACTCGGTACGACCACCTCGATTGCCATTCAGATTCTGCCGCGGATCCTTTCTTATTTTCAGGACCAGTTCCCGCATATCAAAACTTCCATTTCGTCCATGTCCTCGTCACAAATTTATCAGCATGTGGAGAACGGCCTGGTCGATGTCGGTATCGGCTACTTGATCGGCAGAAGTCCGGGAATGACAACCTCTGTACTCTACTATGACACCTTTGAATTAGTAGTTTCTCCCCGTCATCCTCTCGCACAGGTCAAATCGGCCGGAATTGAAGCGCTTCGCAATACCCCGCTCATCCTGCTCTCGCCAGACACAGTCGGCCGTAGATTCGCGGATGATGTGTTCGCCAAGCATGGCATCCAGCCGCAGGTTATTATGGAACTGACCAGCAGTGAAGAAGTCAAACGGATGGTGGAGCTGGATCTTGGCGCGGCGGTAATTTCCAAGCAGTCGGTATCGGCCGAGGTGCGTAATGGCACCCTTAAGATCGTGCCGATTATTGAGCTTGAGGTCACTCATCCTGTAGGCGTAATCACAAAATCAGGGAAATACGTCAACTCAGCCATGCGGCAGTTTCTAAGCGACCTCAAGGGGATGCCGGAAGCTCAATTTATCGGGTCAGAGTGAGCCCCGCAATGTGAAGGTATTCCGAACTTTGCAGGTGCCCCGGACACCCGATAAAATCCCCCCGCGAAGTGAAGACTATACTTCTGAAGTTTACTTCCGCTAATTTGGCCTAAGGAGATGTTCTATCCATGAAATTCGACCTGCATACCCATCATTTCCGCTGCGGCCACGCTGACGGAACGATCAGGGATTATATTGAAGCCGGAATTGCCGCGGGACTCGAAGTGATCGGCATTTCTGATCATACCCCTTACTTCGGCAGTCCGTCAGAGCAGGCTTTTCCCCATATAGCCATGGCCAAATCCGAACTTGCGCAATATGTAGAAGAGGTGCTGGCCCTGCAAAAAGAATATGCAGGCACCATTGATGTTCTGTTAGGCATCGAATCGGACTACTTCCCAGAACATGCAGAGCTGTACCGCCGTACCTTGTCGGCTTATCCGTTTGATTACATCATCGGCTCGGTTCACAATGTGGGCGGGTTGAGCATTTTCAATAAAGGCCGCTGGAAAGGCCTGGACCAGAAAGGGAAGATTGCGAGCAAGGCTGAGTACTACCGGCTGATTACCGCCTCCGCACGCAGCGGAATGTTCCAGATCCTCGGTCACATTGATGCCATGAAGGGCAATTTTCCACAGTTCTCGGATATCCCCGCAACTGCTGAAATCGATGAATGCCTGCACGTGATCGGGGAATGCGGCATCGCTATTGAGATCAACACCTCTGGAAGCACCAAGCTATGCGGCGGATGGTACCCCTCGGATGATATCCTGTCGCGGGCGCTGCATTACGGAGTAGAAGTCACCTTTGGCTCCGATGCGCATAAGCCTTCACGCGTTGCTGAGCAGCATGAAGCTGTGGTGGCCAGGCTTAAGGAAATCGGGTTCGACCATTGGGTATACTTCAAACAGAAGGAGAAAATATCCGTGCCGCTCCAATAGTTCAGCATAAGGTATACTATAGCTACAAAAAAAGCACCCAGCCCTGAACATGATGGACGACTGCTGCCGTCTATCGTGAGTGGCTGTGGTGCATTTTGTTATTTGGTCAGATTATCGCAGTTGAAGCCTTGCTGCTTCAGCGTATGCTGTGCATCCCCATACTGGGGATTGAGGGTGTAGAAGTGGGCTATAGTGCTGCTCCAATCCCTCTCCGTCAACCCCTGGGAATTCAGGAACTTGCGGTGGGTCAGATTGTATTCTTCAATCAGGCCCTTCGCCTCCGGATTGTACCGTTCCTCATGAAGAACAGCTTCCATAGGTAGCCTTGGCTTCTTCGGCAGCTCCCCGGCAGGGTAGCCGACACACAGCCCGACAATCGGGAATACATACTCCGGCAGTTGCAGAAGCTCTATCACCTCCGCTGTATGGCGGCGAACCCCGCCTATCGGGATGATGCCCAGCCCCAGCGACTCCGCTGCAGCAATGGCATTGGATAAGGCAATGCCCACATCCGTAGCACCTACTAGCAGAGCATCCACGTCCCTTGCGGCCTCAAAGGATTGTCCTTCCAGCTCACTTGCCACTTTGGCCCGGTAAAAATCCATGCAAAACACTAAAAATACCGGTGCTTCCGCAACATGCTTCTGATTCCCGCTCAGCACCGCAAGCTGCTTGCGGCGCTCTTCGCTCCGCACGGCAATGATGGATACCTGCTGACCGTGAACCCAGGACGGGGCTGCCTGGGCAGCTTCAATAATGGTTTTTAGCTTCTCCGGCTCCACGGGCTGCTCATGATACTGCCGGAAGGAGCGGTGGTTCATTAATGTTCGGATCACTTCGTTCAAAGGATGATAACCTCCTGGTCTATTGCTGCTGTATACAGACCATCATATCCTAATTGCCCGGGAAGCCGCCAGTCTTGGCCAAGCTGCTCTATATTCCCGATAACGGTGCCAAGGAGAATCAGCACAAAAAAATGGACCCGAATCATCGGGTCCCAACAGCATTTATATTTTCAAAAGGGGGTCATGTACTTAGTTTAACCGGACACTGTTAGAGTTTCATAACGGCATTATTTCATTTGTGTAACAATGTGAATACTTTCATTACATCCCCTGAACTGCCCGGCATAGGGAGGATTCGCTCCAGAGTTAACCCGTTCTTGATCATGACACGCTCTGACCTGAGGTTGTCGCCACGGCAGCGTCCCTCGATCTTCTGAACTCCCAGCTCCTGAATGGCGTAATCCAGCAGCAGCCCGACCGCTTCAGTGGCGAGTCCCCGCCCCCACCATAACGGATTCAGTATATAGCCAAGGACAGCCTTGTTCTCATAACGGTTCCAGTTCTGCAGCGAGGCTGTTCCAATCAGTTCGTGCCGTCCTCTGACATAAATCCCGGCATGAAGTGCGCAAGGGTCAAAGGCATACAACATCCGGGTCACCAGCTTCTCCAGATAGGTATGCGGTGAACTGTCCCCATGGCGCAGCAGAATATGAGGCTTCACTTCCGGATGCATCAGCAGCGCACTCAGCACCCCGGCATCGGTAGATGGCATCGTCCTTAGTTCAACTTTTTCACCTTGCCGTGCCATGGATAATACCGTATCGAAAGTGCTCATGGGCTTCTCCTTTTCTATGCCGGGACCTTGTTTGTACTACGCGCGCCGCAGGGTGAAAATGGTGAGTTCAGGCCTGCACATGAACCGGAATGGCATATAGGTTTCGCCGACCCCCCTGTTCACATACACGGGCATTCGCTTCTTCTCCGTATAATACAAACCGCTTATGTACTTGTTGCCTCCGTATGGCGTGTATGCCGCACCCAGAAAGGGCAGGCGGATCTGCCCACCATGACTGTGACCGGACAATTGGAGATGGAAAGGATATGCTTCTGCCGTATCTGCATAATCCGGCTCATGCATCATGAGCAGCGTGAACATATCCTCAGGAACACCCTTCAGGGCAGCCTGGGGATCAGGCTTGCCGTGCAGCATGTCGTCAATTCCTGTAACCGCTATAGTCGCGCCCCCCTGCTGTATCAGATACGATTGATTCCGCAGCACGCGGAAGCCGGCATCGTTCAGCAGACGGGTAAGCAGCTCTGTATTCTTATAATCATGATTGCCCAGGATTGCATATTTGCCAAGCGGTGCACTCATCTCTGCGAGAATCGGTACGGACTCCTTCAGATCCTCGGCATAGCTGTCCACAATATCGCCAGTGAAGCAGATAATGTCCGGCTGGGCCTCCTTGATATGTCCAGCGAGCCGTTTCAGATCATGTACATCCTTGTTAAAACCCAAATGCACATCACTGAAATGAACCAGCCGCGTGCCGGCAAAAGCGGACGGAAGATTCTTAAAGGACAATTCCAGCCGGGTGATGTCCAGCCAGTTAGGCTCCCCCTGCCAGGCGTAGCCGCTGGTGAGCAGACCTGCCCCAATTACGGTAGCTGCTCCCCTTGCGAGGAACTGGCGGCGGGTGATTTTGCGGCCACCGCCTGTTTGCGGGGGAGGAGCACTGTGCCGGGTGCTGTCTTCTGTAGTAGCTGCCATGAGGCCCGGAGAAGCCCCAGACTGTTTTTTATTCATAGAGAGGTTCTCCTTTCATGCAGGATAATTGTCGGGGAAGAAGATTAATGGGAGGGCTTGGAGCGGGAAGATTCCTCATCCTCTTCGTCCTGAATCTCCTCCTTAGCCTCCTCTACCTTTTCTTCAACCTCTGATTCAATATTCACATCAATCTCTGCCTCGATCTCCTCTTCCGAACCCGGGCCCAGAATCTTGCGGAACAACCCCAGCATGGATAACGCATAAGCCACGGTGATGAAGCTGAAGCTGATCTGCATGACAACCACAAGGCGCGAGGTATTGTCCACCGGGGCTACATCTCCGTACCCGACCGTTGTGAAAGTGGCTACACTGAAATAGAGGAAGGTAATCAGCTGGCTGAGCAAATCTTCGCCTAGTCCATTTCCATCAAAGGAGGAATGTCCAAACAGCTTATATATGGATGTATATACGACAGTGAAAAAAATAATGCAGGTGAATGCTGCAATACTGATACGCACGAGCGTCTCCTGCATCCTGACCTCTTTGCTGTTGGATTCCTTGATTTCGTGAAAAATAAAGAGCACATAGAACAGCATGGATGCCAGGGCAACAATTAGGATCAGTGCACGCATTCCCTGGTCCCCGGGCAAAATCGTGCGAAGATCAATCCAGTTCAGAAGATCTTCGGCGGAGATCAGCGTATAGATCAGAATGGGGATCAAGAGCACTCCTTTTCCCATCCGGCTCAGCTTCATCCGGTAAAACCACCATGAGATCATAACAATTACAGCTATATTGAGGGTCCACATCCACCATGCCATGGGCATAACACTCCTGTTCCCGGTTCCATGTCAAAAACGCGGCCTATTCCGGCTTGCTGGCCACAGTAATCCGGCATTCTTCTTCGGGGGTGCCGCTGAAGGCAAGGGCGATTCCTTTGCGCTCCACATCCTTTTTGGAGACCCGGCGCAGCTTGAAACTCACCTCGACGTTCTCTGTGAATGGAAAAGGATCCAGCAGGAGCGTAGTCTTGTCCTGCCACTCCGCTGAAATCAGGCGTCCGGAGGTGAAGCTGAAGTCCTCACTTCCCGAGAATCCGTCACGGAACCAGGGATGCTCCTCCGATTTGGGGGTTCCCGGCCTACTAAGACCCAGATAAAGGGAGAGGTCATCGCAGAACTGCAGCAATCTGGCATCATAATACAATTCGCCCTCTGCGAGCGGCTTGCTGTTCTCCAGGAGACGATGGATGCGTGCCCGGCGATCCTCCTCGTGCTTCAGGTAGGCGGTAAGCTCCGGGCAGTTCTCCCCTGACACCTCGATCAGCCGCTCATAATGTGAGCTGCATAGTAATGCACCGTATGGAGTGTCCGCTTCAATCTCGTCCAGTCCCCGTCTATAGAAGGTTAGCTTCGGCACAAGCGGAAAATCCATAAAGGTATACGGCGAACCCTCCGCATCATTCCAGAAAGGGGTCTCATCGAGATCGATCCAGCCCCGGTCATGATTGCTGACTGCCCGCAGCACCTCTGCACGGCGTCCTTCCGCCGGAACATGCTGTTCCTTGAACCATTCTGCAAATTTGCCGGCCAGCAGACCGTGCTCATGCTGCCTCAGCATTACCAAATATCCGTCCTGTTCACGACAAATCACTGTCATACCTCCCTGGTTTATCCACTGCCTGAGTGTTGCATCGACTAGTGAGATTATAACATATCCACCTATATTTATTGGAATCCAAGACCTGATACCGCTCCTTGTAAACTGAATCATTCCTGTAGGACTGTGTAAAAATGTACCCGTTTTGCGGCAGGAAAGAAACAATTAATTACTTCCAAAGCAAAACACAGCACATCTCCGCTAACCCGGAGATGTGCTGTGTCTTTAGCTTTTTACAGCTTTGATATACATAAGGTAGGCTGTCTAATCCTACACACCCAGCCAGCGTTTGAACATATGCTTGGTAGTCTGCTTGTTGATCTCGGCAATCGAAGTCGTCAGCGGAATGCCTTTCGGGCAGGCCCGTACACAGTTCTGCGAGTTACCGCAGCCGTCGATGCCTCCGTCTTCCATCAGGGCATCCAGACGCTCGTCGGCGTTCATCTCGCCCGTAGGGTGGGCGTTGAACAGACGGACCTGAGAAATGGCCGCCGGACCGATGAAATTGGTCTTCTCATTGACATTCGGACAGGCTTCCAGGCAGACACCGCAGGTCATGCACTTGGACAGCTCATAGGCCCACTGGCGCTTCTTCTCCGGCATACGCGGGCCCGGACCCAGATCGTAGGTGCCGTCAATAGGAATCCAAGCCTTAACCCGTTTGAGCGCGTTAAACATCCGGCTGCGGTCAATCACCAGGTCACGGACCACAGGGAAGGTCTTCATCGGCTCGATACGCACGGGCTGTTCCAGATTATCTATAAGCGCCGCACAGGCCTGGCGCGGCTTGCCGTTGATTACCATCGAGCAGGCGCCGCATACTTCTTCCAGACAGTTGGATTCCCAGCAGACCGGAACCGTGCTGGCGCCTCCGGCATTGACCGGGTTGCGCTGAATTTCCATCAGAGCACTGATTACATTCATCCCCGGACGGTACGCCAGCTCGAACTCTTCCGTATACGGGGCCGTTTCAGGTTCGTCCTGGCGGGTAATGATAAACTTTACGTTTTTGGGAGCTGCAGCCGTTTCCGCCATATCTGTTACCTCCTAAAAGTTTTGTGAGCATTGCAACTATGAAATCGCTTCGTATACTTCTCCGCAGGTCAATCCTTCGAGTAATCACGCACCCGTGGAGGGATCAGTGACACGTCCACCGCTTCATAGGAGATTTGCGGACCTTCTGCTGTCCAACTGGCTTTGGTGGTCTTCAGGAACTCCTCATCATTACGTGTCGGGAATTCAGGTTTATAGTGCGCACCGCGGCTCTCGTTACGCAGCAGGGCCCCTAGGGTCATGGCCTCGGACAGCTCCAGCATGTTCCAGAGCTGGCGGGTGAAGGCTACGCCCTGGTTATTCCAGCGAGAGGTATCATTCATGTTGATGCTGCGGTAACGCTCTTTCAGCTCTTTGATTTTGCTGATGGTCGATTCAAGCTTCTTGTTCTCGCGTACGACCGTCATATTGGCGGTCATCCATTCGCCCAGCTCCTTGTGGATGACATAGGCATTCTCTGTGCCGGACATCGCCAGCAGAGACTCATATTTATCCGTCTGCGTCTTATGGAAGGTGTCAAAGACGGTAGAGGAAATGTCCTGTACCGATTTCTTGAGCCCTTTAATATATTCAACAGCCTTCGGCCCCGAAACCATGCCGCCGTAGATCGCAGATACAAGCGAGTTCGCGCCGAGCCGGTTCGCACCGTGATATTGGTATTCGCATTCCCCTGCCGCAAACAGCCCGGGAATATTGGTCATTTGGTTATAGTCGACCCACATGCCGCCCATCGAGTAATGCACAGCCGGGAAGATTTTCATTGGGATTTTGCGGGGATCATCACCCATGAATTTCTCATAGATTTCGATAATGCCGCCCAGCTTCACATCCAGCTCCTTCGGGTCTTTGTGGGAGAGATCCAGGTACACCATGTTCTCGCCGTTAATGCCAAGCCCCTGATCCACACATACGTTAAAAATCTCCCGGGTAGCAATGTCGCGCGGCACCAGATTCCCGTAAGAAGGATATTTCTCCTCCAGGAAGTACCACGGCTTGCCGTCCTTGTAGGTCCAGATGCGTCCGCCTTCGCCGCGCGCCGACTCAGACATCAGCCGGAGCTTGTCATCGCCGGGAATTGCGGTCGGATGGATCTGAATGAATTCGCCGTTGGCGTAATGTACACCCTGCTGGTAGACAGCGCTGGCAGCCGTTCCGGTGTTGATGACCGAGTTGGTTGTTTTGCCGAAAATAATTCCCGGACCGCCGCTCGCCAGAATCACCGCATCTGCCGGGAAGGTCTGAATCTCCATCGTCTTCAGATTCTGGGCACTGATGCCGCGGCATACCCGCTCGTCATCCAGGATCACCGAGAGGAATTCCCAGTTCTCGCTTTTGGTGACCATGCCTTCAGCCTCCCAGCGCCGGACCTGCTCATCCAGTGCATACAGCAGCTGCTGGCCGGTTGTCGCACCCGCAAAGGCTGTCCGGTGCCGCTTCGTGCCTCCGAACCGGCGGAAGTCAAGCAGCCCCTCCGGGGTGCGGTTGAACATAACGCCCATCCGGTCCATCAGATGGATGATGCCCGGTGCTGCTTCGCACATGGCTTTGACCGGAGGCTGGTTGGCGAGAAAGTCACCGCCGTATACAGTGTCGTCAAAATGCTCCCAGGGCGAGTCACCCTCGCCTTTGGTATTCACCGCACCGTTAATGCCGCCTTGCGCGCAGACCGAGTGCGATCTTTTGACAGGAACAAGGGAGAATAAATGTACATGCGCGCCGGATTCCGCCGCCTTGATGGTAGCCATCAGGCCGGCAAGCCCTCCGCCCACGATAATGATATCGGCTGATGCCATGATTGTTCCCTCCTAATTGTTATGCGGAATTTCTACCCGTATATTACATCCTAAGGTTCGTCCAAAGATGGACGCACTTTCTATATTTCTTTTAAATCAGACTGCGCAGCGACTGTACAGCCGAAGCCGTAGCCTGGAACTCATCGTTACGGAAGGTGACCAGGGAGAACAGGAACATGAAGCTGACAATCACGAAAAGACCCAGGCAGATTACGGAAGATACTCTCTGGGAACGCGGCCCCACAGTAATGCCCCAGCTGATCAGGAACGACCAGAGACCGTTCGAAAAGTGGAAGCAGGCTGCCAGGATACCGATAATATACACAGTCAGCAGCAGCGGCTGGGTTACGATGTTATGCATGACACCGCCAAGCTCTTCATGCTCCACCTTGCCGACCGCCACCTGAAACCGTGTTTCGTACAGATGCCAGACAATGAAAATGAAGGTGATCACTCCGCTAATCCGCTGCAGCGTATACCGCCAGTTCCGTTCTAGATTGAAACGGTTCAGGTTTGGCTTGGATTGATAAGCAATATACAGCCCGTAGACCCCGTGGTACAGCAGCGGAAGCCATATGCCGAACAATTCCAGGAAGAAGACGAGCGGCAGGCTGTTCAGCCATAACACGCTGTCCGTGAAACCGGAAGCGCCTCCCTCTACTGCCGAGAAATTCGTCAGCATGTGCTCCAGGAAAAAGAACCCGAGCGGGATGACGCCAAGCAAGGAATGAATCTTTCTGGAATAAAATCCTCTCATGCAAAGTGTCCCCTTTCCGATATAAAACAGCGTTTTCATTAATGAGCATACACCGCCGGGAGTACAGTTGAAACAGGGGGCATCAGGATTCGAAAAGCCCGTAAAATGTCTTTTTTCACCGCTATTCATTGTTTTCCCGGACTTTGCTGTATGTTTCACAATATGTGAATATCTTGTGTCACTTTTCATGTTACTCCTTTTTCTCTTATAAGGGAATTGCAATCTAATTATTAAACGTTATACAATAAACGCATAAGAATATTTTTAATGTGATAATAATTCTCATTTAGAACGTGATAATTACTGGAAAAGCCTTGCTATCCCTTGCTGGCAAAGGATACTTCCTTATAACGGATATGTCATTTATCACTTTCCATAAAAACTGAATTCTCGGGATTTGGCACAAAACTAAGTTTATGCTTACGAAGCGGGTTTTGTACGAAGAGGATTCAGGATGTCATGCTCACAAAACTAAGTTTATGCTTACGAAGTAAGTTTTGTACGAAGAAGATTCAGGATGTCATGCTCACAAAACTAGGTTTATGCTTACGAAGTAAGTTTTGTACGAAGAGGATTCAGGATGTCATGCTCACAAAACTAGGGTTTATGCTTACGAAGCGAGTTTTGTACGAAGAGGATTCAGGATGTTATGCTCACAAAACTTTTAGGAGGAGCGCTTATGTTTGATGATCTGGATATTTTTGCTGCCGTCGTGGAGCATTCCAGCCTGAACCGGGCTTCGCGCCAGCTCAATTTGTCCCAGCCCGCCCTCTCCCGTAAAATCTCCAAGCTGGAGGAACGGCTCGGCGTTGCACTCTTCAACCGGTTCGGCAAGCGGCTGGAGCTGACGGAGGTAGGGCGCCTTACTTATACCTATGCGTTGGAGCAAAGGCAGCAGCGTTCCAAATTTCTGGAAGCGCTATCGAAGTTCAAGGAAGGGGAACCGCAGCTTGTAACACTCGGTGCCAGCCTAACTACACTCCAGACCACACTGCCGCCGCTGGTGAACGCCTACATGGAGAAATATCCGGCAGCCGAGCTGAAGCTGATCACCGGCAAGACGCATGAGATCGTCTCCTCGGTCAGCGAAGGCAGGTCCGATCTCGGAATTATCGCGTCCTCCACTCAGGAGCCGGGTCTGCGTTGTATCCCTCTGTTCGAGGATCAGCTCCGTCTGGTTGTCTCGGAGCATCACCCGCTGGCTCTGTCTGCGAAGCTGACCATGAGTGACCTCTCCCGGCTGCCGATGATCCTCTTCTCCAAGGGCACATGGTACCGCCGTATGACCGACGAGCTGTTTCAGCGCAGCGGTACCGATCCCGATGTGCGTATGGAGATCGACTCCTTCGAGGCGATTGTCCGGCTGCTGCCAACGATCAAAGCCGCGGCACTGCTGCCGAAGTCTTATCTGCGCTCCGAGCTGCTGAACGGCGGCGGGCTGGTCTCACTGCACATCAAGGAGCTGGAGCAGACCCGGCGGACGACATGTCTGATCTATCCAAGCAACGGGAGCTTAAGCAAGGCTGCACGCTGCCTCGTGCAGGTAACTGAAGCAGTGTTCCTGCCGGGACGGGAATAGCGATGCCTTGCTGCGCCTGCAGTTGAGTGCAGAAGGGGGAAATTGCGAGTGTTAACAGAAGATATAGTTTTAGACTGACCTTAGAAAATGAAACAGCGACAGCCAAGGACGAGATAATAACGTCAAAGACTGTCGCTGTTTCATTGAACTAAAGTTCCCCGTTAGTTCAATCTCTAACCCGACAACAACTTATTCCTCCACCCATCGTGATTTTCCTTTTTTTAACTTTCTTTCCCGTTCGATAAACAGGCTGCCGACCGGCAAAGCTCGTCGGCAATCGGACAATGTTCTTGACATTAACAAATGACAAGAGCTTGATCCGGTAATAAATAAAGCCCGCAATTCAAGCAGACTTCATTCGGCTAATGTTCTTTTAATCCGACATCGGACGGCCTGTCACGTGGGTATAGTTTCCGAATAATGACCGTGACAACAACTTTTATTCCACTAAACCCAAAGAAGCCGCGATTTACGCGGCACTTAATGAGATAAAGTTCTTGTCAACCGACACATGGCTGTGACAGGTCAAGTTAAGAGATCCTAAGAGCTCTTTTCATTTACGTATTATATATATTTTCACATTCTTCCACGGTCGGTTGATAAAAACAGTGCTTCTTCCATCGTCCTACGAACGGCTGATCATACCAAGTTGGCGGACATGGTCCGGGATTTTCGAACGATCCTGGACGGAAATACCATAGGGAGAATTCGCCTGGCCAATTCCGCTCCCCATTCACAGCCCGTTGCGCCAGACGGCGTTCCCTGTCTCTTGCGTTTTGATAGTACATACCATGTTGTAACGCTTCGAATGCATGCGGCTGGTTGATCATTTGTGGAATTGTCCGGATTCCTGTAAAATCGGAGCAATTCGCTCTTATTCGGTTAATGCCAACATTTCCAACAAGGAGCATGCCCATTTCCCCTTCGGTCTCAGCTTCAGCTCGAAGCAACCTTGCCAACATATCAATATCCTGTTTCCTGGATTTTACGACTGCCATTGGCTCACCTCTTTAGATTTCTAGACTTATCATATTGTAGGTGAAGCGGATGTGTTACTCTGGCAAAAGAGAGAGCGATAATAAACAGCCGTTCCACCGCACTCTTCTGCCCGTCAGCTTAATGAAGCATCGTCAGTCCCATATTTTATTTTCCCAGTCTACATTTATATTTGCAAGTCTATTCCTTTATTTTCAGTAGAAAACTTTATTTTCTCCTGACAGCGAGTCCTGATGTAGATGCAGTCGGGAATGTGTATCGCAGGCCATTATCAGGCTGGCGGCAAAATGCAATCTTGGGGCTACGGACTACACAATGACAAAGTAAATTCCGCCAATATCAAAGATGCCTACTCACGGATATTCATCACCCTTACCTCGCTCCAAACACAAACAAACGCCCGGATGCGTATCCGGGCGTTTGTTTGTGTTTCTATCGTTTAACATAACCTATAGTAGTAGTTACTCACAACTCCACATTCACCGCTTCGTTCTCGAACTCCACGATGCTTGCATTGGAACCGATGACCACCATAATATCCCCCTGATGCACATGGTCATGGGCTGTCGGGGCGACAATTACACCGTCTTCCCGGTTCAGGGCAATAATGCTGCAGCCGTATTTGGCCCGCGTGTTGAGCTCAGAGAGGCTCTTGCCATCCATACAGGCGGGAACAGTCAGCTCGACCACCTTGTAATCCTTGGAGAGCTCAATATAGTCCAGCAGGTTGGGCGTGGTCAGCTGATGAGCGACACGAATACCCATATCCCGTTCAGGAAAAATCACCCGGTCTACGCCAAGCTTGGACAAGGCCCGTCCGTGAAGGATCGAAATCGCCTTGGCCACCACTTGCTTCACACCCAGTTCTTTCAGCAGAATCGCCGCCAGGATGCTCCGCTCCATGTTATCGCCAATCGCCACAATGCCGCAGTCGAAGTTGCGCACACCCAGTGAGCGCATGATCCCCTCATCCGTGGCATCCGCAACGACGGCATGGGTCAGCTGGCCGCTCATTTCCTCTACGCGTTCCTCATAATGGTCAATACCGAGCACTTCATAGCCCATGGCCATCAGTTCCAGGGCAAGGCTTGAGCCGAAGCGGCCAAGACCGATGATGACAAACTGCTGTGCTTTCATAATGTCCGTAACTCCTTATCCAATTATCATTTTGCCTTCCGGGTATTTATATAATTGCTTACCCTGTTTCGGCCCAATTGCATACGCCAGTGTTAGAAGCCCAAGCCGTCCGGCGAACATGGTCAGACTGATCAGGATTTTTCCGAACTGGCTCAGCTCCGGAGTTAGCCCCATGCTGAGGCCCACTGTAGCGAAAGCCGAGGTAGTCTCGAACAGTATCATAAGAAACGCCCGATCCTCCGTGGTGGACAGGATCATCGAGACAGACACAACCAGCAGCAGCGCCAGCAGCGTAATCGTCAGCGCCTTGAATACACGTTCCTGTGCAAGCCGGTAGCGGAACAAGACAATATCCTCGCGGCCGCGCAGCATCGAGATTACTGCACCGATCATCAGGGTGAAGGTCGTAGTCTTGATGCCCCCGCCTGTGGAGCCTGGTGAAGCACCGATGAACATCAGGATGACGATGAAAAATTGCGAGGCCTGACGAAGACTGCCAATGTCCAATGTATTCGCTCCCGCTGTACGCGGGGTGACGGATTGAAAGAAGGCAGCCCAGATTTTACCCCCGAAGCTCAGCGGCCCCATGGTCCGGGAATTGGTGAATTCAAATACAAAAATAACAACTGCTCCAAGTAAAATCAGCGCCGCTGTCATCGACAGAACCACTTTGCTGTGGAGAGACAACCTGCGCGTGTGCCGAAATTCCACCAAATCGGACATCACGATGAAGCCAATGCCTCCAGATATAATCAGGAACATGACCACAAAGTTGACAATAGGGTCGTTTACATATCCGGTCAAGCTTCGGTAGTCTCCAAAGATATCAAACCCCGCATTATTGAACATCGATACCGCATGAAAAATACCAAAGTAGACAGCACGCCCCAGCGGCATATCAAATGCCCAGCGCAGTGAGAGTATAGCAGCAGCCGCGGCTTCAATGACGAGTGAATAGATGAGCACCTTGCGGATCAGCCGTACAATGCCTTCCATGGAGCTCTGATTCATGGCTTCCTGAAGAATCAGCCGGTCGCGCAGGGAGATTCTGCGTTTCAGCACCAGGGCGAACAGGGTGGCCATCGTCATGAACCCTAATCCCCCAACTTGAATAAGCAGCATGATTACAATTTGTCCAAACACAGTGAAATACGTACCTGTATCCACCACCACAAGCCCGGTGACACAGGTTGCCGAGGTTGCAGTAAACAATGCATCAATAAAATTGAGCGATACTCCTGATGTACTCGACATCGGAAGCATCAGAAGCAAGGTCCCGGTCAGAATGACGGCAGCAAAGCCAAGCACCAGAATCTGCGGCGGAGACAGCTTCAGAAATCTGAAATTTGTAATTTTTGGAATGGGTGAAGCCAAACATCTCATCCTTTCGCAACTTACGTAATAAACATACAAATTATAATCGTTATTACCCAACTTCACAAAGGTTCATTTTATATTTATCATTCCTGCTCTTGCTATTGTATGGTGCAAGATGGTACACTTCACTTATTAAGTGTATGGCATGTATCCATACACACATAACAACAAGGTTGGAGGAAGGAACCGATGGAGCAATCCTATGAGCTTTTACCGGAGCAATTCCAGATCAATCCTTCGCTCCCGATTTATGAGCAATTTGTTGATGCCATCCGTGGACGGATTGTAACCGGGCTCATCCCGCCCGGCTCGCGCCTGCCCTCTGTTCGGGAGCTGGCCGCGGGAAGAAATGTAAATCCGACCACTGCGGCCAGAACCTACCAGGAGCTTGAGCGTATCGGTCTAATCGTCACCCGTCGCGGCCAGGGAACCTTCGTTACCCTTGAGGAGGCGGTCATTGCAGAGGCACGCAAGACGATCATGCGCAAGGCCGTCCTAGAGTTCAAGTTCATAGCGGAGTCACTCGGACTCTCGGCAGAGCAAATGCTTAATTTCGATAAGGAGGATTCAAATGATAGACAATAACAAGCTTCCCGTACCCTATGATGAACCTGTCGCGGTGGAGTGCCAGGATGTAAGACTAATAGTGAAGAAAAAAATGATACTGGACGGAATCAGCTTTCAGATCCCGTCAGGCAGCATTACCGGCCTGCTTGGACCCAATGGCGCAGGTAAATCGTCTCTGCTACGCATTCTTGCCGGTCTGACCCTACCGGATTCAGGCTCTACACAGATTTTCGGCAAGCCCTCGGGAGTTGACCGGCTCGGTGTACTGTCTATGCTGCCTGACCGCGCGAATCTTCCCGGCTGGCTGACTGTAGCGCAGTGGCTGGGTTTTGCCCAAGGCATCTATCCGGACTGGGATGCAGACAAAGCTGAACAGCTGCTGCTCCAGCTCTCCGTCTCAACCGAGGCTCTCATTTCCGCAATGTCCCGGGGAGAAGAGGCACGTCTCCAGCTGCTGACCTGCCTGTCGCGGAAGGCACCGCTGATTATGCTGGATGAACCGTTTACCGGCGTTGACCTGATCTCCAGAGAACGCATCGCCTCGGCTGTGGTCGGCGAGCTGGCGGATGGCGCCCGGACCTTTCTCATTGCAACCCATGATATCCGTGAAATGGAGCTGCTGTTCGACCGGCTGATCCTGATGGGCGAAGGAAAAATCCAGGGCATCGAGGATGTTGACACTCTGCGCCGCTCCGGCAAATCAGTGGAATCCAGATACCGGGAAGTGTTCGCATGAGCGCGTTTAGAACACTAATCAACCTGGAATACAGCCGCTATGGTCCAGCCAGATTCAGCAAGAAGCAGCGCAGTCTGACTGTGCTGGTCCTGTTCTCTCTGTTGCTGCTTCTCGGTATGTATCTCCCGGGCTTCAACACATCGCAGCGGTCTCCGTTCATAACCGTTGCCCTCCTGCTGTGGACCGTGAGCGTGGGCATCTCCTTTCTTCATATGGCCTCCTTTCCAGGGCAGCGGAATAGGGATTGGGTGCTTACCTTTCCCCACAGCCGGCTCACCCTGCTCTATGCCAAAGGGGCCAGCCTGCTTAGACACAGCCTCAATCTTACGCTCCTGTTGTATATAGAAGCGATTGTCCTGTACTGCCTTTCAACCTTTACAGGACGTTATACGCCGCTTCCCGCCGGAGAGCTGATCTATACCCTTACAGCTTACGTAATGTTCATCCTTGTTCTTCTGCCAATAGCCGTTGTATTCGGCCTGCTGGCGAGCCTCATCATGCGTCCCGGCAGAGTTGCGCGGGTGCTGCTCCTCCCGTATTCAATTCTCTGGATGCTGCCGTTTATTCTTATTGGGCTTCTCAACTCACAGGCTCTGGGCATTTATGATATGCAATATACAGCACCATCGTATATCATCCTCTATACAGCTGCACTCCTCGTTGTCGGGTGGCCGGCCTGTTATTTTCTGATGCCCCGGATTGCGGTGAACGGGCTTGGACAAATGGGGGAACGCAGCATCCCTGCGGCAGCCTCCTCAAAGGCAGAGTCCGTCCGTAAACCGGAAAAGGACAGACACCTTTCGGCAAGGAGCCAATCACCATTCGTCACCCTGTACAAGCTTGACTCCAGCCGTCTGCAACAGATGGAGAAGCATCAAGCTGTACGCATCTTGAAGCTTGCCGCTCCCGTTATTGCCGTTGCGATGTTTTATTTCACCTCCGGCAATCTGAATGCGATGCAGTCCGCAATCCGTTTACCTTTCATATTTCCGGTATTGTTCGGTTCATTCTGGATGCTGCTGCGCAATAGCTTTGAACGCAAGCAATTACCCTGGTGGCTGGGATTTCCACAGAGCCGGCTGCGGCTGCTGCTGTCAGGGATTGCCGCTGTATGGGTTACAGTGATGCGTGTGAATGTGGTATTGGGGGTATCAGCTGTTGTTGGCCTTCTGGCCGGTCTCGCCGCAGGCAAGTCCAGTTTTCACGAGATGACCCAATATGTGTCCTGGCTGTTTTTCTCATTTCTGGTCTATACACTGGCCCTGACACTGGCACTTGGCCTGCTGCAAATCAGCTATTATCTGATGAGGTCACGAGCACTCTCCCTGCTGTTTTTGCCCGTTGCCTTTGCGGTTCCTTTACAGAGCAATCTGATCAATACATATATGTTCCCGGCATCTTACAGCAGCGGCTGGCATCCCGACTGGGCGTTACTCGGCTGGACTGCTGTATTGGGTCTGCCTTTTGCGGTATGCTGTATTCTTGCAGGCTCTAAATATTACCATCTTGTGCTGATGCAGAAGAATGAAGCCGTACGGACAAAACAAGCATAAGTACAGCTATCTTCACGTAAAAGGATAATACAGTATTTTTTTGTAAAAGGTCTGCCAGTAATACTATAATGAAAAATAACAGCATCATTATCATCACAAGGAGGCGTTACATGAATTCCGTCGGCCAGCCCCTACAGCAGCGGCCCCTTACTACCAGACTTATTCTTGCGGGTATTATCGGTCTCATCGTGTTCATTATGTTCCAGATCGCTCCCCAGCTCCTCGGGGGCACAGGTGAGTCTGACACCACCCCTATCAGCAAGAATGAGGCCCGCGAGCAAGCCGCCGTATTTGCAGCCAAGCAGCTTGGCCATCCGGAGTCCACAGGAGAAAAGTGGGCTGTAAGCTACCGGACCGACTCTTCTTTCTACGGCTATATGTCCCGGGAAAAACTTTTGGATCAATATTCCAAGAAGAAGCTCGATCAGCGTTATCCGTTCGATGTTTTTCATGCCGTGCTGCACGCTCCCGGCCAAGCCATCCCGATTTTGTCAGTGGATCTTAATATGTATACCGGCAAGGTCGTAGGCTTTGGGCGCGGCGAACATTCCGGCTTCAGCACGGGAACGGAGACAACTTCTGCTACCGCTCTTTCCAGCAAAAGCGCGGCCAGTGAGCCGGAGCTTTCACTTGAGCAGAAGGAGAACCTCGCCCGTCCCTGGCTTCAGTCTTGGGGAGCCAATCCCTCCAAGCTGCAAATCCAGGCGGATAGTGACAATTATGGACTGGTCTATACCGACAGCTCGGTCAAGGTTGGAGAATCGCAGCTGCAATACCGGTTCAAATTCCAGCAGGAGCAGGTCTCGTATTTCCGGGCTGGATTCTCGGCTCCCGCCTGGCATATCAGCTATGTCAAAGATCAAACGTCCATGGCCACTTGGGTGACCGGGCTCGGCTATGGCATACCCACACTGGCACTGGGCATTCTGGCGTTGATCTACAGCATTCTGCGCAGAGGGCATACTTCGTTCAAGCGGGGGATTTTCCTCAGCGCCGCCCATTTTGTAATCATGCTGGTCAGCACCTATAACATGCTGCCGGAGGCCAGCGGAGACAGCCTACAGAGCCGTTTAACGGGCCTCATCACGCTCATCTTCTATATCTTCTACAGTCTGCTGATGTCTCTGATGCTCTACTTCTCGCTGGTGGGAGGCAACGGCCTGTGGCGTAAAGAAGAAGATCTGAACCCCTGGCCGCGGGCCAAAGAACCGGGTTATGGGCGGTATGTGCTGGACAGTATGCGTGCCGGCTATGTCTGGGCCTTTATCCTGCTTGGCGTACAGACCATCATGTTCATTATCCTGTCATTCACCTTGCATAACTGGTCCACCACCGACGCCAGCCAGTCTCCATACAACATGAGATATGCCTGGCTGCTGCCTATTGTGGCCTGGCTTGCCGGGTTGTCCGAGGAAGCCATCTACCGTCTGTTCGGTATCCGTATGGTCAAGAAAATCGTTCGCAATACCTTCCTGGCCTCTTTGATCACCACACTGGTCTGGGCGTTCGGACATACCCTGTATCCGATCTATCCCATCAGCTCGCGTCCGATTGAGCTGACCGTGATCGGCCTGCTGTTCAGCTACATTTTCCTGCGCTACGGCTTCATCGCCGTTATGTTCAGCCACGTGGTGTTTGACAGCATCCTGATGGGCGCCACCTTGATCTTTATGAAGGAATCCGTAAATATCAGCGCGGGTATTGTCACCATCGTGCTGCCGTTCATCGTGGGTTATATCGTGTACCGGTTCAATCCGCCGCGCAAAGTGGAACAGGCTGAACCGGTGAATCCACTAGTATAACTCAAAGAGCACACACACAAAACGGCTGAGCCTCCTTATGATAAGGAAAGCTCAGCCGTTTCTGCATTGATGCATAAATGATAGTACTTTATAATGACGGTTCTTCATCCTTGAGGGCATCCAGAATCTGTGCAGCCAGCTTGTCGCCGATCGACAGCGGGCGGAAGTCCTCGATTGCGGCTTCCTTGATTTTTTTGAGGGACCCGAAATGCTTCAGCAGCAGCTTGCGCCGCTTCTCGCCGATGCCCGGAATGGAATCCAGCTTCGAGGTCACCATCGATTTGGCGCGCTGTTCGCGGTGGAACGTAATCGCAAACCGGTGAACTTCATCCTGAATACGCTGCAGCAGATAAAACTCCTGACTGTCCCGTGCCAGGCTCACCGGTTCGGCGGAATCCCCGACCAGCAGCTGCGCCGTTCTGTGCTTGTCGTCCTTCACCAGACCGCAGACCGGGATGTACAGCCCCAGCTCATTCTGCAGAATGTCAATGGCGGAGGAGATCTGCCCTTTCCCTCCATCGACCACAATCAGATCCGGCTGCGGCAGGTTCTCCTTCAGCACTCGTTCATAGCGGCGGCGGATTACCTCGCGCATCGTTTCGTAATCATCCGGTCCCTGTACCGAGCGGACCTTGTATTTGCGGTATTCCTTGCGCGCCGGCTTGCCGTCTATAAACACAACCATCGCGGATACCGGGTTGGTTCCCTGGATATTCGAGTTATCAAAAGCCTCAATCCGGCTAAGTGACTCCAGGCCCAGGCTCTGCCCCAGGCTGCTGGCTGCACCGGAAGTGCGTTCTTCATCCCGCTCGATCAGGCGGAACTTCTCATCCAGTGCCACCCGGCCGTTCTGGCATGCCATTCCGACCATTTGCTTCTTCAAGCCGCGTTGGGGTACCAGTACCTTGACACCCAGCCATTCCTGAAGCGCAGCTGCACCGCCTGCTGCGTCCACGTTTCCTTCGGTGGCCGCCTCAGTCACCTCAGTCACCTCAGTCACCTCAGTCACCTCAGCCGCCTCAGCTTCACCAGTAGTCTCAGCCGCGAGCCCCGCCACATTATCCAGCGTATCTTCGGTATCTGCCCCCTCAGCCTCACTGCTAACAGCCAATTGCGGCTTGCCTGATGCATCCGTGCCTTCAAGCACGGTTTCCGGCAGCAGAATTTCCTGCGGCAGGGCCGGGTTCTCGCTATAATACTGCGTTACATAGGAGATGAAATCGCTGTACGCCTCCCCGTAGAAAGGGAACACCGAGGAGTGACGCTGGATCATTTTCCCCTGACGCATATACAGGATTTGTACGCACATCCAGCCCTTGTCCACAGCATAACCGAATACATCGCGGTCTTTGGTATCAGCGGTGTTGATTTTCTGCTTCTCCATCAAGGCATCAATGTTGATAATCTGGTCACGAAGCTCCTTGGCCCGTTCGAAATACAGTTCCTCCGCGGCTTCCTGCATTTTTTTCTGCAGATCCTTCTTGACTGCCTCATGGCCGCCCCCCAAGAAACTGGCAATGCTCTGGGTAATCTCCTCGTAAGCAGACTTAGGCACTTCCTTCTCGCAGGGCGCCAGACACTGGCCCATATGATAGTACAGACAGACTTCCTTGGGCATTACACCGCATTTGCGCAGCGGATACATCCGGTCGAGCAGCTTCTTGGTCTGATGGGCCGCGTAGGCATTCGGATACGGTCCGAAATATTTTGCTTTATCCTTAATCACCCGGCGCGTAACCTCCAGGCGCGGATGAGCTTCATTCGTGATTTTTAGATACGGGAATGTCTTGTCATCCTTCAAAAGCACATTATAACGCGGCATATGCTTCTTGATCAGATTGCACTCCAGAATGAGCGCTTCCATGTTGCTGGACGTAACGATATATTCAAAGTCGACAATATTGGCGACTAGCCTCTGCGTCTTCCCGTTATGGCTGCCTGTGAAATATGAGCGAACCCGGTTCTTCAGCACCTTGGCCTTGCCCACATAAATAATCGTGCCCTCTTCATTCTTCATCAGATAGCACCCGGGCAGGTCGGGCAATAGTGCCAGTTTGTTGCGGATATTATCCATATAATCCATGATTTCTCCCCCACCTGTACAACACCGTGATAACTTAAGTTTAAGATATAAGTCGCTATGGGTTCAACCCCAAACCCCGGAATCCAACTTATTTCTGATACCACAAACATTCGTATATTTCAAAAGAGCGCGGTTTCCATTCGACGCACAAAGCGCCTTCGGATAAACCGAAGGCGCTTTGGCGGCAGGGCAGAGGCCCCGGGGAAGACAGCATCATCTTACTGATGTTTGGCTACAATATTCTTAAGGGAATCCTTGGAGTTCAGTCCTACAACTTTATCCACAGGCTGGCCGTCTTTGAAGAAAATCAAGGTAGGAATACTCATGACTCCAAAACGGGAAGCCGTTTCCGGATTTTCATCCACGTTCAGCTTGGCAATTTTCACATCGTCACCCAGCTCGGTGGACAGCTCCTCCAGAATTGGGGCAAGCATTTTGCAAGGGCCACACCAAGGTGCCCAGAAATCTACTACTACAGTACCTTGACCTTCAACTTCACCCACAAAGGATTGGTCAGACACGTTCACGATAGCCATGATATTGTTCCTCCTTTAAGTTGTACGAAGCTTTCATCCGCTTCTATAACTCATAAGCCTAGTGTGGCGAATTCACTCCGAAATTATAACGGATAAAATGTTTCATGTAATATGATAACCAGATTACCATTTACCGACACATCCACAGTATAACATATTTACAGTGACTTTGTGTAATGTTTTATGAAATTAAATTGTATAAAATCAAATATTCCGCCGCAGTCTCTGCTTTACAACATTCCAGGGACTTCGTATACTTGAGGAAAGCGCATTAATTGTCAATGACTTCTCTCACACGTCTAACTGTAACCCACTAATTGCAGTCATGCAACTGCAAGGAGGAAAAAAGATGGATGTCAACGCGCAAGCACGTGATCCGCGGGAGCATATCAACGAGGAGCCACGCAATGACCTGGGCGATTTGCTGGCCGGTTTCTTCGGAATGACGGGATTCATGACCGTTGTTTTCTTTGGTATGGTGATTATCAAGTTTTTGTCCGAGTAATTGCCGGGCCATACCCCGTATTGCCTGCCAAAGCGCAAAATCCGGCCTTTTCCTATATGGAAGAAGCCGGATTTTGCTAATTTATAGGATATCTTTTATCTGCTCATTCCCCGCTGATTCTCCCCGTGAAGCGGGATCACATCCACAAACGGTGCAATCCGGTCCATCAGGCGCTGGCCTTTATAGATCTCCTCGCCGTCCTTGCTTGTAATACTCAGATGCTTCTCCAGCCCGTCCAAAGGATAGTTTGAAGTGTAAAAAGTCGGCTTACGGTTCATCCGGTGGTTCAGGATCGCACCCAGCACATGGTCACGGGCCCAAGGGTTGAGGTTCTCCGCCCCGATATCGTCAAAGATCAGCAGGTCACAATTCTTCATCGTGTCCACCATTTCCTTAAGCTTCTGATTATCCATCATAATCAGCTTGAGCTCCTCGATGAAATCAGGCATGTATACGATCACGCCGCTGTACCCGGCAATCGCCAGCTCATGCAGCATATAGCACATCAAAAATGTTTTGCCTGTTCCAAAAGAGCCCTGCAGATATATCCCCCGTGAGGTTAGGCCATTCTCTTTGGCACTGGCTATATAATCAAATATCCGGTTCACAGCGGAGACCCGGCGGGGGTCCTTGCCCATAATGTCAATCTCATCGTAGCCGCCGTTCAACACGCGTTCATCTACATAAAAGCTGCGGATACGCTTGCGGATGCTATCCTGGTTATCCCGGGCAATCTTAAGGTTGCAGGCTGTCTTCCGTTCGTACAGATCTGCCGTACCATTAACCGTCTCAACAGTAAGTTTGCTGTAGTGGCCCTGGAAATCATTCGGGCATTTCTCCAGGCCGGGACAATTCGCACAATGGCGGCTTTCTTCTACATATTGATACAGGCGGCTTAAATGAAGCCGCAGCCGCGACTCGTCCAGCTCAGGATGCTCGGCTTGAAGCTGCTTCACCAAAGGATGGTTCAGCAGGTTCTGCTCAAGATCACGGGAGCGCTGGCGGAGCGCGGAATTGTTCATCGAACGCAGCACTTCGCCCATAGACTCCATAGCCGCACCTCGCTTTCTTTATGGCGTCTTGGATACGCCTTTCTTCTTACTGGCCTTGATTTCAGCCGCCTTCTTCATCATCGCCGCGAACTCTTCTTCGGATACCGTCCCGGCGCTGCCGTCATCCAGCACAATCGGAATCTCGGCTTTGCCGGAACGGCCGCCGGCTTTGCTGTAGCTGCGCTGGCGCGTTCCACCTGATGCCGTTGACCCCGTTGCTGAACCTTTACCCTTAACCTTGGTCTGGTCTCGGATATAACGGACAGCCTTCTCGTAGGTGTTCACCTGCTTGACCAGCATATTCGAGGCAATCGCCTCCACGAAGTTACGGTTCATCCGCTGATCGCCCCCGGAGGCTACCATGGTCATCAGATAATGAATGAGTACATTAATGACTTCCCCGCTCAGCTTATAATTCAGATCAATCTTCTCAAAAGTATCCATCAGCTGTGTGGGCACGGCACCCGGGAAAAAAGTCTGCAGCAGACGTGTATAAGGCTCGTTGCGAAGCATCATATTATATTGGTGAATGTCGCATTTGGACAGAAATTGCGGAGGCACCTCCACATAATATTCCATTTCGACGGACTGCTCCAGCGGAGCGATGGAATCATCGCCTTCCACGGCAGCAGCAGAGCGCAGCGCCACCACCTTCGCTGCGGCAACCTCCCGCTTCTCCTGGCGTTTCATATCCTGGCGGAAATGCTGGCTTGCCTTGTACTGCAGTGCATCCAGAATCACTTCGCCATCCGGCGTAAATACCCCGTCCTCATCCAGCAGACGGGACAGGTCTTGCGGGCTAAGCTCATACTTATGAGCTACATAATTGATCATCCCCATCTGGGTATGGTCAAAACGCAGCTTCTCGACATGAACCCGGTTGACTGATTCCCGCGGAAACCGCAGGATAATATCACTGTACCCGATAGCAGGTTCCCCGGTTTCCCGCATGCCGGGCTGCTTGACCGTTGCCACCTCAGCCAAAGCCTGCTCCAGTTCGTAATCGATCACATGGGTATTGAGTTGAAAAATATCATAAAAGGGCAGGGAAATATTTTCTTTGCCGATCGACCGGCGGCTCCATTCCTCCGGTTCCCGGTTCCAGAACTGCTCACGCAGGGACAGCACGGCAAATTTACCGATTTTGTCACGCAGCAGCAGTGTTAAATGCTGGGTTGCAAAAAAATCAGCCGGCGACAGCGGCGGCAGCAGTTCGTATTCGTACATATAATCATCAGTCTCCGCTACAAAGATTCGGCAGGTCTGCAGCAGTCCCACCGCCTCCAGCCGGGAAGCCTGATCCACTATATATTTGCGGCCCTTCTCATTGGGTTCCACACCCAGCGTCATGAACAGACGGCGCTGCTGCTCCACCGGAGAGTAGCCGATTGCTTCAGCCGGAATATGCTCAAACAGCAGACGGTACAGACTGATGGCAAAAGCGCCTACCATCGGCTGATAGACCGAGCCCAGCATACGTGCATCTACACTGCTTAGACCGAATTCGCGGGAAACGCAGTACCGATGATGTTCGGTGAAATGATGCAGGTGACTCATGCGCATCTGCGGATTACCTCCCTCTTTTTCTACACGAATCCATTTAGATTTCTATTCTATCACAAAACTTCCGCCCGGAAATGTAAAAAAAAGTCCAAATTCAGTGCTTATCCCCCTGATATCGACAGCTTGTTATCCATTGCTGGCGTGAACAGATAAATGCTTATATTCCAAGAAAAAACGGCTCTCCATCCTTAGGTAAGGACAGCAGCCGCTCTGTATGCGCACGAAACCCTTCATTAGAACATTTTGTAGCCGCCAAGCCTGAGCTTCTGAATTGTCCAGCCGCTGAGCACTGCTCCAGCCAGACCCGCAATACCCGTGAGGTAATCCACGACATGGAAGGTGGACAAATGCTCCCACAGGCTCATGGCGCTCCGATCCCAGATCGAATAGACGACCACAGGCAGAATCACAAGGACAAACAGATAGGCAGGGAACCAGGTAGTCTTCATTAACATGTTAAG
Organism: Paenibacillus sp. P3E; assembly: GCF_001909045.1. Classification (NCBI taxonomy): domain Bacteria; kingdom Bacillati; phylum Bacillota; class Bacilli; order Caryophanales; family Paenibacillaceae; genus Paenibacillus; species Paenibacillus sp. P3E. Next base: position 90,143 of record NZ_LVWH01000198.1, read on the forward strand.
GATAAAGCCAATGCCAAACATCATAACAAAGAACAAAACGGCCAGAACCAACACAGGAATAAACCCCATCGTACCGCCATCCCCTCTCTCTATAAAGAACCGCACAGCAAACCTTAATTAATAGTAAGTTTACTAGAAAAAATGTAGCGAAGCAATGAACATTATCTTCATCCCGGATCTTCACACAGCATATCCTGGAGCTGCGCGTTTGCTCTGCCTGCCTGCATGCGATACAATGCAAATAGATTAAGCGGATGTACATATAAACTTATGCTAAGGAGTGAGAATACATGAACGAAGCCGCGTTGACACTGGAAGGCTGGTATGCCCTGCATGACTTCCGCTCTTTGAACTGGACGGCCTGGACGGCTGCCGATGACGAAGAACGTGCTGTTGCCCTGGAAGAACTGCATGCCTTCATGCAGGAATGGGATACAGTTGAGGAAGCCAAGGAAGGAAGCACCACAGTGTACTCCATTGTCGGCCAGAAGGCTGATTTCGTGATGATGTTTCTGCGGGAAAGCCTGGAAGCACTGAACCAGCTTGAGACCGCCTTTAACAAAATCGCCTTTGCCCAGTATACTACCAAGTCCTATTCCTATGTCAGTATCGTTGAGCTCAGCAACTATGCCGCTGGCGGAAGCGCTGGAGACGGCAGTGATCCTATGCAGAATCCGCATGTAGCCGCCCGCTTGAAGCCTGTTCTGCCGCAAATGAAGCATATCTGCTTCTATCCGATGAACAAAAAACGCGAGCTTGCCGACAACTGGTATATGCTCGATATGGAGAAGCGCCGCGAGCTGATGCATTCGCACGGATTAATCGGCCGCGGGTATGCCGGCAAAGTGAAGCAGATCATTACCGGCTCCGTCGGCTTCGACGACTGGGAATGGGGCGTCACCCTATTTGCCGACGACGCGCTGCAGTTCAAGAAGCTGGTCTACGAGATGCGCTTTGATGAGGTCAGCGCCCGCTATGGTGAATTTGGCCCGTTCTATGTCGGCAATCTGCTGACACTGGACAGTTTCGAAGAACTGCTGAAGCTGTAACAACAGTAATCTCCTGTTCCTATGCAGAAAGGGTGTGTCTCCCATAATGGAGACACACCCTTTGTCATGTTCATGAAGTCATACATAGTATTTGAATTAAACCGTTGATGAACCGGTTTCGTCATCCTCTTCGCAGTCTTCCTCTTCTTCACGCAGACTCTCCAGGTATTCAGCCGTCGCCCGGTCGCGGGCCCGCCCTTTATCCTTCAGCCGCTCAATCGCCGGGAGTATGAGGATGTCGATTTCCTTCTGGACATTGTAGGCGAGATCGTAACGGCTCTGGTCCTCCAGATAAGATCCGACCTCAATCAGACCATTATACCGGTCCAACTCCTCACGCGTCAGCAGTCCGCGGACTTGCACGCTGCAGTGGCGCATCCTAGAGGAATCTTCCTTTTTTTAGGACTAGCGGTATACCGCCGATGATGAACAGATAACGCATATCCACAACCTTCTTCAGCTGCGCTGCTGTCCAGCCCTTATAGGTCTTATCGCCAACTACGGCAATACCTTGACCTTTCCCCAGAGAAGCTACTGTGCCTTTGTTGCTAAAGGCAAACTTTCTAGGCTGCTGGCTCCGAATCGCGGCCACTAGGTTATGTGCGCAGCATTCACCCTGCTGCATGGCAATCTGTGCCGTTGGCGGGTAAGGGCGTCCTTCCGGATTAATCATCAAAGAGCCATCGCCGATAATAAAGATATTTTCATGTCCCGGAGCGCGCAAGTACTCGTCCACCTTAACCCGTCCGCGCATGGCTTCAAACCCTGCTGCTTCGATCAGCCGGTTGCCACGGATGCCGCCGGTCCAGACAATAGTTGAGGCTTTGATCTCTTCACCAGTGGCAAGGATAACGCCGCCAGGCAGGCACTCTTTGATGGCTACACCGATCTTGAAGGTTACACCTTTCTTCGTCAGCACTGTCATCGCATGCTCTACCAGTTCAGGTGCAAAGCCCGGCAGTGCCGTAGGAGCAGCCTCCACATTGTAGATATTGACCATGCTTGGATCCACATCATATTCCTTGCACAGCGCCGGAATGCGGTCTGCCAGCTCAGCCACAAATTCAATGCCGCTGAAACCTGCGCCGCCCACAACGAAATTAATATGCTCCTGTGCATTGTTCTCATTCTTGTATTTAGCAAATTGATATTCGATATGCTCACGGATCAAACGCACGGAATTAATACTGCGGATAGTCAGCGCATATTTATCCAGTCCCGGAATTCCGAAGGTTTCAGGTTCCCCTCCAAGGGCGATTACGAGATAGTCATACGACAGCGTACCGTCTTCCAGAATTACCTTTTTTTGCTGGGTGCGAATTTCCTGTACGGAAGATTTAACGAGATCAATTTTGAATTCATCAATTAATTTGGAAATCGACACCCGGGTATGCTCGATGCTGTCTGTACCTGCAGCAGGCATATGTAGATGGGTAGTGAAATAGTGATACTCATGGCGGTTCACCAGTGTCACATCTGCTTCATTATAGTTCAAAGCTTTCTGCAGCCGCTGCGCGGTCAAAATACCTCCATATCCCGCGCCTAGGATAACGATTTTGGGAATACTGCTCATGTTCCGGCTCCTTCCAACAGGTAAATCTGTCTATGTGTTATTTTTTGTAAAAAAATTCGGTTTATTTTGTGAATTTATACACTTAAATTCAGAAGAATTTCCAATTAAACTTAAAGGATTTCTAAAATAACCATATCCATTGTAAACCTTAGTATCGTTTTAATCAAATATAATCATGCAGCAAAATGTCACATTTTTCTTCCGAAATCAAGCCTTTGCAGGTCGGTGTCACAATGTTTATAATGTTAGATAAGCCAGTATGGCAATTTGAAACTATCAACTCGGAGGTGTAATATTCGTGACACAAGAGCAATCCGTTCCTATGAGCGATCTTTTAATCATAGGAGGCGGTCCGGCCGGGATGTTTGCCGCCTTTTATGGCGGGATGCGCCAGGCATCGGTAACCCTTATTGAAAGTATGCCCCAACTGGGAGGGCAGCTTGCTGCTCTTTATCCTGAAAAATATATTTATGACGTGGCCGGCTTTCCAAAAGTCACCGGTCAGGAGCTGGTAGATAACCTTTCCCGCCAAATGGAGCTGTTCCAGTCCGATATCCGGCTGGAGGAGAAGGTCGTTTCGCTTATCAAGCAGGACGAACGCCATTTCGTTATCACTACCGATAAAGCAGAGTATCATAGTAAGGCAGTGATCATTACAGCAGGAGTTGGTGCCTTTGAACCACGCCGTCTGGAACTTCCGGAGGCCGCCCGTTTTGAGAGAGCCAATCTGCATTATTTTATAAGTGATTTGAATGCATTCAAGGGGAAAAAGGTGCTGATCAGCGGTGGAGGCGACTCTGCGGTGGATTGGGCACTGATGCTGGAACCCATTGCTGAAGAGGTAACCCTCATTCACCGCCGGGATAAATTCCGCGCTCATGAGCATAGTGTAGAGAACCTCATGGCATCCAAGGTTAATGTCATTACGCCTTCAGAGATCACCGAGTTGCACGGCGAAGAATTCATTACCAAGGTTACCTTGTCCCATATCAAAACCAAAGAAACGCAAGAACTTGAAGTAGATAGCGTAATCGTCAATTTCGGCTTTGTCTCTTCGCTGGGACCGATTGCCGAGTGGGGCATCGACATTGAGAGCAACTCTATCGTGGTTGACTCCCGCATGGAGACCAGCATTCCAGGGATCTTCGCTGCCGGCGATATTACTACATATCCAGGCAAGCTGAAGCTGATTGCTGTAGGATTTGGAGAAGCCCCTACGGCAGTGAACAATGCCAAGGTCTACCTTGACCCGGAAGCCAAGCTGTCTCCGGGGCACAGCAGCAATCTCAAGCTCTAACGGAACATCCGCTTCCTATTGAACCAAATAAAAGGGTATCTGTTCAGGTTGATTGCACTTCAATCTGAACAGATACCCTATTTTGTGATGCTTGCGGTTTGAATGTAGGAGCTGCTGCAAAGGTGTCTCTGCGTCTTAGTGAAGAACCGCATGAACTGGAGAGTGTAAGTTCCGTTTGCGAATTTCAGCGAGCAGAAGAGCGATGAAATCATGCTCTAATTGCAGTTCTATTGCTCTATGGTAAGAGTCCAAGAGCATCTCATCCGACAATTCAACCATAACGTTCACCTACCTTTCCTTTATTTGGATCTGAATCTATCATAGCAAACTATCATTTTTCGAACAAGCGTTCCCACTATCCACAAGCGACTGTGGAAATCCTGTGTATAAGATGTTAGTAAGGGCCTGAAAGTCATTCACTGTACAGTGGACTATGGGGATAAAAGTTATACACAGGTCTCATCCGCAGGAAATGGGTCTGAAATATTTTTACATTGTTCATAATTCCGTGGAATTTTTTATCAAATATTACCTCGTGAATCACACAACTAATCGCAATTCTATCGTATTACTATATTTATCGTCAATTCTTAAAAATTGCTTAATCATTTCGGACGGGTATTTACTTCCAGAATCCAGATTTTTCCACGTTGATCCACAGCATAATCAAACCCAAGTTCACCGATCCCCGGAAAATGCCGCTCCAGCAGTTCTATGCAGATCAGGGTCAGACGACGCATCTCTGCTTTTTTGGCAGAAGTCCTAATTCGGGGTAAGGATCTTCTTAACCCCTCCCGGCAGCTTAACATCGTGCCTCCCTTACAGAGATTCGTCACGAATAGCCCTGGCCGGGCCACTCTTCCCACCATAGCCCGAAACTCCCAATGATCCCCGTTCTTCACCACCTTGACCCGATAATCAATAGGACGTCCATCAATCCGGGCGAGTGAGATACACTGCTGCATTAGATATCTGCGTTTGACCTTAAACATGTCCAGCGCGCGTCTCATGGATGAGAAATCCCGATACATTCTTGTACTGTGCATATGTGTGAATCCATATGCCCGGCTGCTACGGAACACTTTGATTACCCCGTAACCGCCACCGCCGACAACAGGTTTTATTACGACCGAACCGTATATACCCAGCATCCTTAACAACCCAGCAGCGCTATATTCCATCGTTCTCGGAATGTAACCGGCAACCCGCGGATCGCTCAGCAGCGCCTCGGTTTTCAGCCACTTGCTGGCCAGTTGTCTTCCCGCCATTGTTCTCCCACTCCTTTCACATTCCCCAGCCTACCCTATACTTTACTCAGAAAAGCTCCCACCCTCCTGTATGATTGTCCGTGTAAGCAGGTAGACATGGCAAAAAAGGGCATATAGCCGCGGGGCTCTATGTCCTGGTATATCCATTTATGGGATGCGCCGCTCAAGCCGCAGATTCCGACAAAGCCTGCCTTACGGTAATCGACAGCAATCGCCTAAAATAATCAAGGACGCATAGAATGTCAGATGGTCTGGAGAGCGCTGGTATCATATTTCGTTAACACTGTGCCGATAAAAAATCAATACATAATCATAATAGATTCGGGAGTTGGGTCAATGCAGTGGTACATAAAAGTATTAAAAAACTATAGAGGATTCACAGGGAGGGCCACCCGGACAGAGTATTGGATGTTCTTTCTGTTCAATATTATCTTCTTCATCGCTTTGGCATTCCTGCAGGAGATGCTTGGAATCATTCACCTCCTGACGCCGCTCTATTCGCTCGCCATGTTTTTGCCAGCTTTGGCTGTTCTGTTACGAAGACTACACGATTCCGGGAAGAGCGGCTGGTGGGTTCTGTTCTGTTTGATTCCCATGGTGGGATTCGTTATCTTAACTGTTTTTGCTTGTCTTCCAAGCGAAGGCAACAATAAATACGGGTCTAATTTCAATTACTAGCTGTACATATCCTGACATTTTGCTGGAAAATCCTTAAAAATCATTGTATTATGGCCTGGAGGGGAGGACTCTTCATGGCAGAGTTTTTTGAGGTGCTATACTGGCTGGCAATGGTGGGTATGACAGTCGTTCTGGCGGGAACTACGGTTCTTATTGGGGCACTGGGCTTCAAATTCATCAGAGACCGCCGCAGTGCCCTGGGTGCAGGCTGTATTACCTTTTCTCTGGCTTCCGCCGCGCTGGTCGTCTTTATGATTAATTTCAAATTCATTATCCCTGTATGATTGAAGGATTCTTTCCGTTCATTGCCTTGCCTGTACTGCCCTGTCACAGAGATTTTTCTGTACAGGGTTTTTACTATACTCTATGAAAAACAGAACGGATGGCTTGTGCAGATGGACAGCTTAATTCGCTGATTAATGTTCCAGTATGAACCATTTCATCTCTGGCGATCATATTCCGGTTTTAAAATCGAATACAGATAGGAGTCATGCCATTTCCCTTTATGCCACATGTGTTCACGCAAATGTCCCTCATAGGCCATGCCAAGCTTCTGCATAACTTTGGCTGAACCCACATTCTCCGGACGGCAAGTAGCGTATACACGGTGAAGATCGAGTTCCCGAAAACCAAAATCAAGCACGGTATCAGCAGCCTCAGAGGTATATCCCTGTCTCCAAAACAGCCGATTGAAGCAATAGCCAATTTCCCCTTGGCTCGGTTCACTTACGTGAATGCCGCAGCCACCGATCAGCTGATGGGTCTGTTTGAGAACTACGGCAAATTCAAAGTCTCGCCGCGGACTCTGACGTTGCATTTCCATGGTCAAATTAATATAGCTTCCGGTTTCCTCTTCTGAGTTCGGCCCCCATATCATATATTTCGCCACCAGAGGATCTGAGGCATAGGCATGCACCGCTTCCATATCTTCAAGGACAAATTCACGAATGATTAACCGTTCTGTTTCCAATAGAGTCATGGAGTTCCCTTCCTTCATACTTCAAAGTTTTTACGGAGTCAGCTTGCTGTCCGTTTAATTCGTCCTGCATAGAAAGATAGTACAGATGAACTCAAGGATACGTTCATTTTCACATAGGTTTTTTGTTTGTAAGTAATCTGGCCTATGCAGTTATCCCTTCGGGTGTTTTCTCCATAGGCTTGTCCATAGAAAAGGAACGCCGAACACTTCGTCCTTCTCCGCACATTCCTTCATCAACCGGATCTCCACCAGCTCAAAATATCCGCCTAAGAGTTCGCTTAATTTCTCTTGGCTGTACGCTTGTCCGCCATGCATGCTTCGGTCCCGGTACACATCCCAGTCGCTTAATTCCATGGCTCCTCCCATTTCCGTAAACCCGGGAGCAAAACATGTTAATCCAAAATATCCCCCGTCCTTCAGCGCATGATGGATCATCTCCATATATCCAATTCGCCGATGGGGCCACAGATGATGAAGACAGCCTGCATCATAGACCAGATCATATTCAGACTCGGGAGACAGGTCAAAAACCGATCCGCAGGTAAAATTCACCTGAATATTTTTTTCAGCTGCACGTTCCTTCGCCCAGGCAATGGCTTCTTCCGAAAGATCGATTGCATCCACATCAAAATCATGAAGCGCCGCATAAATCGCATTCCGTCCAGGTCCGCACCCCAATTCCAGCATGCGTCCGCCCTCCAGTATCTCCGATTCTACATAAGAGACCAAATTTTCATCCGGCTTATCTACAAAAAAGGGAACCCCCTTCGTTCTGTCACTATAGAATTTGTTCCAAAACGGGGCGGGCTCTCTCATTAGCGAGTCCAGCATGTTGAGTACATCTACATTAGTTTTGATCGTTTCGGGCATTTTGTGCATCTCCTAGATCAGATTATTTCCTTCCCCTCAGCTAGAACGTATCACCAGCTATACTTCTTCAGTTCTTCATCAAGCAGATGTCTGTTCGCAGAAAGATAGCCAACCAGGTTATCAAAAATATTGCGGTCAGGTGTGTTCAAATACAACGCTTCGGACAGCCTGAGTATTCCATCTAACACTTCTGCATTCAGGATGTACCGGTCTTGAAAGCTGCTGACTTCATGCAGACCGGGAGATTTTATTCGCTGAGCCGGAGTGATTTCAAGCTGCTGGTAGATCTGCTCTAAAATCTCCGCATCTTCGGCTGCGCCAATATGCTGAAGTGCTTGAATAGTCTCCAGCAAATACCGGCCGGATGAATTTTCCAGAAAGCCCAGGATGCCATTCATCGTGAGTTCTGTATCCAGATCGATCAGCAGCATAATCTCCCTCAGGAATCCAGGTGATTTCAGCACATCCTCCCGGGCAGCCGCATTCTCAGGCTCATAGATGCTGCTGCATACCGAATCAACGATTTCTTCCGCTGAGAGGGTTGAAGATTCTTTAGGAAACCATGTATTGATATTCGCCTTCGGGTTACTCATCATCGTTCCTCCAGTCAACTTATAAATTGCGTATTGTTGATTTTGTTATATTCCATAACCAACTCAATATATAGAGCTAGTTTATTTTCTAGCCTCCATTCAAAAAATGATTGGACCGCTTCGAAAATATCAGGTTTGACCCAATAGGGAATGGCATTGCGTGTGATTTCATCATCTACTAAATGCTCATAGAAACCTACTGCCGCAGCATTGCACAGATAATGGCTTCGGTTGCCTTGATGAAAGCACCATTCTACGTAATTATAGATTTTGGTAAGCTCAAAGGTATTATTATTTCTGTGGAGCTCATCGAGCCTAATGTGCAACTCAAGTAACAGGGAATATACGGTGTCATCTTTTTGAGTAAAATGAAATCTGGCATCATAAAACAACTCCAGAGCCTTTCTTCTCCATACGCTCATAGTACCCTCCATTTTATTCCGACCATAGACGCAACATCAGAATCATAATGCCTCCTTGCCTAGGCTAAGTAAAACCATATCCGGAAAAAGCCCATTCCAATATTCTTTCATTGTTCCAAGCACTTCGTTTTTTGTAGCCTCTGATAATCCGTACCCCGTAAAACCCCTCTGACTCCAATAGGGATAACTCGTGAAAATATGCTGCCAATGCTCTCTGATCTCACTGTAAAAATCCATAGCATTGCATTCTAAAATATTTTTCCAAGTAATCAACTGCTGGGCTGCGCTTTGGTTCTCAAAAACAGATCCCCCCGGAATCAGACCCACATAATCGGTACCGTAGTAAATATCAACCACTCGGATTGGACCAACAATTTGATGATTGAAGTCGTCCATTTCCTCAGCAGGTATCCACAACTCTAGATGATGTCTGGCTCCTACAACATGTTCTTCATACTGATCGATATAAGGACTGGCCACGTCAAATTCAGTTACAAATCCGGCATAGCCGGAAAATAGGTCCTTGGTGTTCCATTCTCTCGCGATTTGATCAGCATACGGCTTATTAAGAACAGGATAAAAAATCGGTTGTTCCGGTAATCTGGGAGGAAAGCCGCCGAGGTGCAGATCGAGTATTAGTTTCATTTCCGTGAGGCCGACGGGCCGGTATAAGGTTTTCATATGAGCTCCTCCGTTATTATCCTGCCTTCAGAACGTTATCCACACTACAATTCAGTATATCAGTCCCGCTAAAAACTGGAAACTGGATGAGCCCAGACAAGCAGAAACGGCTTCGCCGCCCTTTTTAGGACGGTAGCCGTTCAGCGAGAAATATAAGGATAGGCAACTTATTGCGTACAACATATAAAATACGGATTATATTTAAAAAAGCCTCCAGATCTGCGCACCTATTAAATTAAATTGAGATCAGATCCTTGATCCGGACTGGAAGCCCGGTGCGGATGGCTTGGTTGGCAGCGATGCCGGTCATGATGGAGCGGGCTCCATCCCGGTGGTCAGCTGCCCGGTGGTAGATGTCCTCGTCCGGGGTTCCGAACAGATCATTCAGCAGCACCGGATCTCCCCCGCCGTGACCTCCTGCTCCTTCGTCCACTTGGACCTCATAAGGCGCATCAAACATGGGATGGACCACAATATGCTTGCCCTCCACGGCACCTTCCAGTGACCGGTCACCTCCGGCATTGACATAGGATTTCTCTACTATGCTCATTTCGATTCTTCCTTTGGAGCCGTTAAAAGCGATCCGGTAGCCTTCCCAAGGCATATAGGCATTCAGCGAATAGGTGAGAATGGCCTTGTTGCTGTACCGGACCATTACCCCCATTGTGTCCTCGATGCTGATGCCGTCACCGAATACGCTTTGATCCCGCTGGTAGCCGTCATCCGCCTCCGCATCCAGATACATCTCCTTCAGCACGGGATTCTGATCCAGATGCAGGGCGAAAGGATCTTCCGAGGCTGCCGGATTGCCGGTGCCACGCTGGTAGAACGAAGTTACGCCGCGCCGTTCGGCGTTCTCCCGGCCGTAGAATCTCAGATCACCAAAGGCAAATACCGTCTCCGGCTCTGCACCGATCCAGAAGTTGACCAGATCGAAATGATGAGTCGATTTGTGGACAAGTAGACCTCCGCTGTTACGCTTATCCCGGTGCCAGCGGCGGAAATAATCCGCACCATGCTGTGTATTCAACAGCCATTCAAAATGGATCGAATGCACATCCCCGATCACCCCGGAGGAGATCAGCTCGCGGGCCTTCGTGTGATGCGGAGCATAACGGTAATTGAAGGTAACCCGCACCTTATGTCCTGTTCGCTCCACAGCATCGTATATCTCTTTGCATTTCTCCACATCGACGGTCATGGGCTTCTCCGTAATGACATCACAGCCCAGCTCAAGCGCCCGGATAATATATCGGTGATGTGTCCGGTCCACACTGGTAACAATGACGATATCCGGCTTCTCGGTTTCAACCATCTCATCAAATTGTTCAGTCAGGTAAGTACGGACCTGCGGATATTCATAGGTTCCCGAGAGAACCTTATTGGCATAATCCATACGCGTCTGGTTCACATCGCAAAAAGCGGTAAGCTCTGCGGAATCCCTGTATTCCTTTGCAATGGCTTCATAGAAGAATTGTGCCCTGCCCCCAATGCCTACCTGTACATAACGTTTCTTATCCAATTCTCTTTCGCCTCCTATAGTTCATCCTATTTGTTGGCTTTCAGCCATAGAGTAACACAATATTTATATGGTTTCTCTGCAATTATTACTCCTTTTATCTAATACCCCGCTTATTTTGCTATAATAGCTGCATATGTTATTTTCTATATGAGGAGCGTTGGGTATGGACATTGGGCAGGTGCCGGATCAAATTAGATTTGACCTTACAGCTTCCCGGAATGGACTTCAGATAGAGTTCGACAGGAATGATTTTCACACCATGACGGAAACCCATTTTCACCGTGAATATGAACTGTATTATCTTTTTTCCGGTGAGCGGAATTACTTCATCCATGACCGCAGTTTCACCGTACAGCCCGGAGATATCGTGCTGATCGGCTCGGATATAGTGCATCGAACCTCCGACGCCGGCATACCCGGCTACGAAAGAATGCTGCTGTATTATGATCCTGCCTTCTTCGACGGATTCTCCGCAGAACATAAGCAACTGCTATTGTCTGTATTCTCCCATGAGTATCCTATACTGAGGCTGAAGCTACAGCAGCGCCTCCCGCTGGAGGCGCTGCTGCTGAAACTGCTCGGGGAGCTTACTGAAGAACCCCCGGGCTATGAAATCCACGCGGTCCATGCGGCGACCGAGCTGCTGCTGTTCACGGCCAGAGAATTGCTCAGACAGGAGCCGTCTGTTCACTACGAGCCTACACCGGTGCAGCAGAAGATCACCGCTATAGTCCGCCATATTCATGCCAGCTATGCTGAACCTCTGGAGCTGGACGACTTATCGTCCCGCTTCTACATCAGCAAAAGCCATCTTAGCCGAATGTTCAAGGAAGTTACCGGCTTCGGATTCAGCGAATACATCAATCTCACAAGAGTCAGGCAAGCACAGCGCTTATTAAAGGAAACCGGATTATCGGTCACCTCCGTTTCCGAGCAGTGCGGCTTCGGGAACTTCTCCCATTTCGGTAAAGTCTTCAAGCAGCTGAGCGGAGTATCCCCACGCGAGTACCGCTTGTTCAACAGCTAGAGTGGCGCTGCGCCGGGACAAGCGGCTGAAATTGCAGCGGCTGTCGCCAAGTATAACAATCAGCAAATCTCACCAGAAGCTTTCGGGAGCTGGAAGGATCTAAAACAGGTTCCTATTCAACCCATGCAAAAACGCAGAAGCCGAAATTCCGGTTTCTGCGTTTCAATCTTATAGGATACCTTCTCTACACCTAGTTCCCTCTAGAGCTAATGCTTCGGGGGCACTTTCCCGTTCCGCTATATCTCTGGAGCTCAATATAGACGAAATCAGTTGTATCCGGATTCCCCCGGAGTGGATGGATAGTATGCTTTTGCCTATCTTCCATAAGGAACACTCCTCTTATGGAACGCTAGAAGCTGCGGCTGTCCTGGATATGGATATAGTTGATACCCTGAGGGGTCAATTTGGAGCCGCTTATGTTCGCAACACGGACCGCTTTTTTACCTTTTCCGCTAAGGGAGAAGCTGATATTGCTGGCCAGATTGTTCTCCTTAATCTGTTCCAGAGCGCTATGATATCCCCCTATTGTTATTCCTTCCAGGTTCTCCAGCACCGGTTCTTTGCCCTCTTCAATTGTCTTGAGAATTTGATAGATCAACGACTTGCTTCCGTCCATCGTCAGCGCCTCCTGCATCTCTATTGTGAGCGTTTACAACATTCAAACTCCGTACACAAATTGATTCCATTCGTATATCTATCACTTATTCGACAGTGAGTATTCATTACCTCTTATTGGAAAATTATTATGTAGCTTGCTTGGACTTACAACCCCCAGAAGGGGGAGCAGGAGTCAGAATGACTGATGCAACGGCCTCATACGAGTCCTCCTCCTTCATATTAGTGCAAACCCAATGCCTCTTTCATCAATCGTTCGGGGAAGCTGCTTAGTTTAACCAAAGGACACCGATTGTTTTTTTGATTAAGCGCTATAATATTCATTGCGTGAGGAGGATAATCCGAAATTAAGAATCCTGTCATCTTCACCATGTCTGTCATAGAACCCAGCACACTTCGACTATAGGTTTTCGTGAACTTGATTGCATCGGCTTTACTTACATACTCCGTAATTTTCGAATCACTGAACTCATCGGCTCGCAAGTTCTCTATCAGAGACTGGACGAATAACTGGTTAATGTTATTCTTCCTAGCCATCCGGAACACATTAGCATGCCACTTATAGAATTCAGCCTCTTCTTCATTGTCCTGTTCCTCTACCAAAGCGCTAAGCTCAAAAAGCTTCTTCGTCAAAGCTATGGTGATCATGTTGGTTCTCCCTTCGTTGTCCTAATGGGTAGCTGTTTAATGTATTCATAATTTTTTGGACAGCACGGCATGTTCTTGTTTTGTGTAGTCATTTTTCGTATAGGTTGCGATAGCTGCCTCATTGTTTGCGCCGGTTATTAATTTAATTTCTTTGACCCCGCGGGCCCGAAGTTCCGCTTCCAGAAAAGAAAGTAATGATGTGGCGCACCCGCTTCTTCGCGCATTCTCACTCACATACATTTCAGTAATTTCTCCATACAACTCCCGATAACATACGGATTTGAAATACTGGCCGCATGCAAAACCTACCGGTGTATCTCCGCTTACGCCCAGCGCGACCAGTTCATTTGACGAAACCAGTGTTTCCTGAATTGTATGCATGTCCATTAGAACTCCGTTAAACTCATAGTTAAGCCTTGCCAGACTTTCGGCATCCTCCGGGGTTGCCAGTCTTACCAAGATTGGATTATTCATACCTGTTCAAGAACGCTCCTCTTTCACTCAGTATACAAGCACAGCTAAATACTGGAACTTCCGCCGGCTTGCTGTGGACGGTACAAAAAAGCCTCCAGGTACATGCACCTGAAGGCTTCGTAACTGTATATGAAGCGATAAAAGTAGTAACACACTAATCTTTAGGTGGAATTTCTCCATTTGATTAGCCGAAAACTGTTGTGTAGCAGTGATTAGTGGGATTTTCTCCACTTCATTCAGAGGAAATCAGCAGATGTGGTCTAATTGAGCTATTTTAGATGGACTTATTCCACCTAATGATGATCCAGCTGCCTAAAGTCTCGGATTAGTGGGAGTAATTCCACTCCATCCATACGTTCATGTTGGGTACCTCACTCCGCAGCATTAAACATCGCTTACGAGCGGTGGATCAAAAAGTCAAACATCGTCTTCAGCCGATGCTGCATGGAAGCCAGCTCAACAGCAGTTAGGACGACTCAGTCGTAGTTCAGCGCAGTTCAGCCTCAGCTAACACAGTTCATCCGCAGCACAACACGGCTCAGCCGCAGGTAGCGTTGCTCCACCTCAGTTTAGCAAGGCTCAGCCGCAGGCTTGCCGGCATCGTCCTTCGTACGGAACGATGATCCGCAGCCGCAGGTGGCGGTGGCGTTCGGGTTATTAATGGTGAAGCCGCCGGTCATGCCGGATTCCTCGAAGTCGATTTCGAGGCCATTCAGGTAACGGATATCGTCTTTGCTTACGACAACCTTCATGCCCTGAACATCCAGGAATACGTCCTGATCGCTCTCGTTGTCGTCGAAGCCCATGGCGTAGGAGAAGCCGCTGCAGCCGCCTTCAGTAACACCAAGCCGAAGGAACATATTCGGAATTTCCTGTTCAGCCAGCATAGTCTTGAGTTGTTCTGCTGCTGATTCACTGATTGTAATCATGGTCTCTAACCTCCTGAATAAATATTCTGTATTCGATGGCTGATCCAGCCAAAAGTCATTTTTTATATAAAATTAAGTATACTCCACTATCCCCCTGCCCTCAAGTCCAAACTGATCCTGCCGTTTATATCTGCACCCTCCTATCCCATCTCTTCTCAGCGGTTGCCCGCTCCCCTGTGAGAGGTTTATAATAGGTAAAGCGGTATGCGTAAAATTCGGAAAATTGTCACGCAGGCAGCTGACATCGCAGCTATTTGTAATGGACGGCCACTCCCTAAGTTTGTTTTGGGAATTATTCTGCGATGCATTTGCCTCGCCATAACCTTCAGGAGGAATCATATGTCTACTCTTATAACACCCCACACAGACGCCAAAATGGCGAACATCATCGAGAAGGTTCGCGGCGGAGAACGATTAAATTTGGAAGATGGCGTTTATTTATATGAAAGCAATGATTTACTCACCATCGGCCAGTTGGCAAATGAAGTCAATCAGCGCAAGAACGGCAACAAGGTATATTTTATCGAAAACATGAGCCTATATTTCACCAATGTCTGCGAAGCACACTGCGCATTCTGCAATTTCCGCAAGGATGACGGTGAAGAAGGCGCTTATACCCTTTCCGGCCAGGAAATGGTGCAATATGTCGAACAGCATATCCACCCCGGGGTGCGTGAGTTCCATATTGTCGGCGGCCATAATGATAAGGTACCTTTTCAATATTATGTGGATTCGCTTAAGGCCTTGAATGAAGCGTTCCCGCAGGTGACTCTGAAGGCCTACACAGCGGCGGAGATCGATTTCTTCACCCGAATCAGCGGACTCAGTATCCGTGAGGTGCTGGAGGAACTGCGTGCAGCCGGACTTCAGTCGCTTACAGGCGGTGGAGCAGAAATTCTCTCTGACCAATACCGCAAAAAAATGCGGGTCAACAAAGCCAATGTAGAGGAATACCTGGAGGTTCACCGGACGGCACACCAGCTCGGCATGAAGACCCATACCACGATGCTGTATGGATCGATCGAGTCTCATGAGGACCGCGTGCGGCATATGCTGCAAATCCGGGATCTTCAGGATGAAACGAACGGCTTCATGGTATTCATTCCCCTGTCGATGCAGCCCAAGAATAAGAACGCCGGAATCATGCGCCGTAACTCGGCCTACGAGGACCTCAAAACGATTGCGATCAGCCGTCTAATGCTGGACAATTTCGACCATATTAAGGCTTATTTCATCAATATCGGGGCACAGCTAACCCAGGTTGCCCTGAGCTTCGGCGCATCTGACGTGCATGGCACGATTCTGAAGGAACGGATTAGCCACGCGGCTGGGGCCTTAACTCCAGAGGGACTGACCCGCGAAGAGCTGATCTGGCTGGTGAAGGGCGCCGGTAAGATTCCGGTAGAACGGGATACCTTCTACAACGAGATTAAGGTATACGAATAACTGCAAGCCGGAATTCATCCGATAACAGCTGCAATGGCCATTACTTGAGCCATATTCGAAAGGAAGATGTCATGAGAACAGTACTCGTCTTGGGCGGCGGCTACGGCGGCCTTGCCCTTATTCAAGAATTACTCGACAACCATCTCCCCCATGATGTGGAAATTGTTTTGATTGACCGGATGCCTTATCAGGGAATCAAGACGGAATACTACGCACTGGCTGCGGGCACCGTCACGGATTACCATCTGCGCATCCAGTTCCCGGTTCACCCCCGTCTTACGGTTCGTTACGGAGAAGTGGGCTCCATTGATCTGGGGAGCCGTGTGGTATTTCTGAAGACAGGGGAACCGTTGTCTTACGACATTTTGGCCATTGCACTCGGCTGTACGGATAATTATCATCATATTCCAGGAGCAGAACAGCATACTTGCAGCATCCAGAGCTTCTCCGGGACACGTGAAACCTACCGCCGTCTGAATGACGTGAAACCATACGGAACCGTTAACATTGTAGGTGGCGGACTTAGCGGAGTGGAGATTGCTGCAGAGCTGCGGGAGAGCCGTCCGGATCTGAACATCGCCATTCTGGACCGGGGAGAACGCGTGCTGTCCTCCTTTCCCGCGAAGCTGTCGCAGTATGTGGAGGAATGGTTCAGTGAGCATCACGTGGAGACCCTGGGCCAAATTTCTGTATCCCACGTTGAAAAGGATGCCATCTTCAATGGCACCCAGGCCATTCCCGGAGATGTAACCGTATGGACCGCAGGCATCCAGCCGGTGCAGGTCGTCCAGGAGCTAGAGCTGCCGAAGGACCGGGGCGGACGGATTGTTGTGGGTCAGTATTATAATGTGGCTGATTATCCGGAGGTTTATGTGATTGGGGACTGTGCAAGTCTTCCCTTTGCACCCAGCGCACAGGCGGCAGGAGCGCAAGGTGAACAGGTGGCACAGATTATTCAAGCACTATGGCGCGATGAAACACCGAAGCTGCACAAAATCAAGCTGAAGGGCACCCTTGGCTCTCTGGGCAAAAATGCCGGCTTTGGCCTGATGGGCCGCCGTTCTGTGATAGGACGGGTTCCCCGCCTGCTGAAAAGCGGTGTGCTCTGGATGTCCAAGCGGCATTTCGGCTAAAAAAACCGGGACTAGTCAATTTCAAGATTGTCCCAGGCTTCCTGTTCCTTAATGGCTGCCTCAATGGCTTCTTCAAGCGCTTCAGGAGTTTCTGCTTCAATAATTTCACCGTCAAGCATGGCAAAGGGCTGCAGATAGCATTGCCCGCAATTGTTCAGACAGCCATATTCGATGACATCATATTCGGGATTTAGTTCCAGCTTGCGCTTCAGCGGTTCTGTGCCATGACCGATATTGCTGGCACAAAATTCAATAAGTGGTCTCATGATGTTCTCCTTATTCTGTGTGAACCATTTTATTTTTTAACTTTTTGTACTATAATAAGCATACGAAAGGAGTGATTGAGAAATGAGTGAGAATGTACAAAGCGCCACCATGTATGATGAAGTACTGGAAGTGCTCGATAAACTTCGTCCGTTCCTGCAGCGCGATGGCGGTGACGTCGAACTGATCGATGTCGAAGACGGCATTGTGAAGTTGAAACTTATGGGTGCCTGCGGCAGTTGCCCAAGCTCCACGATCACGCTTAAAGCCGGGATCGAACGCGCCCTCCTTGAAGAAGTAGACGGCGTGGAAGAAGTTATTCAAGTATTCTAATCCCGTATCATAACGATCCCGGCCTTCCGATGGAGAAGGCCGGGATTTTTTTTATTATAGTGGATTTCACATGGCGTATCAACTTTTAGGGCATCGGACAGGTACAGGTACCGGAGTAGCAGAGCTATTAGTAAAGACCAGAGGCTGCCCGAACAGCCACTTATGGCTACCCTGCAATCTCTGGTCTGAATTTCACCTCTTCAGTTATGAATCCCTCTTAGAACGCAGGGATGATCGAACCTTGGTATTCCTTTTCAATAAAGGCTTTGGCTTCCGGAGAAGTCAGTGCTGCAGCCAGCTTCTGAATGGCATCAGAGTCCTTGTTGTCAGGACGGGCTACCAGCAGGTTGGCATACGGAGAATCTGCTCCTTCGATAAACAATGCGTCTTTGGTTGGAACAAGGCCTGCCTCCAGCGCATAGTTGGTGTTGATCAGGGCCAGATCTACTTCATCCAGCTGGCGGGGAAGCATAGCGGCTTCCAATTCCACGATTTTCAGGTTCTTTTTGTTCTCGGTGATATCTGCTGTGGTGGAAGCGATATTGGTATCGTCCTTCAAAGTGATCAGGCCATTTTTGGCCATCAGGATCAAGGCGCGTCCACCGTTGGTGGCATCGTTCGGAATCGCTACTTTTGCGCCGTCAGCCAGCTCATCGATCGATTTGATTTTTTTGGAGTAGGCACCAAAGGGTTCAACGTGAACTGCCGTAACGGATACCAGATCCGTGCCGTTCTTTTGGTTCTGGTCATCCAGGTAAGGCTTGTGCTGGAAGAAGTTGGCGTCCAGTTCTTTCTCGGCCAGCTGTGTATTGGGCAGGATATAGTCCGTGAATTCTTTGATTTCCAGTTTGATGCCTTGCTTTTCAAGAAGCGGGGCAATTGCCTTTAGAATTTCCGCATGCGGTTTCGGGGATGCGCCAATCACCAGCGTTACCGGTTCAGCAGACGGCTCGGTTGACGGCTCTGTGGATGCATTCGCAGCCGGGGCCTTCGTAGCCGCAGAGTTCGCTGCATTGTTGGTATTATTGTTGTTGCCGCAGGCTGCCAGCACCAAAACCAAGGTCAAGCTGAAGAATGTGAGCAGTACTTTTTTCATCTGTAAATCCCCCTCTATTGTGTATGTGTGTATGAATAAGGCTTGTATATGGAAGTACCTTATTTCCGGGTAAAATGTTGAACCAGCCGGTCACCGGCCATTTGCAGCAGCTGCACGAGAATCACCATTAGCGCTACCGAGATTATCATGACTTCCTTCTCATAGCGGTAATAGCCGTATCGGATAGCCAGGTCACCCAGACCTCCGCCGCCGATCATCCCCGACATCGCTGTGTATGAAACTAATGTAACAATGGTAATGGTCACTCCGGCTAGCAGACCTGGACGGGCTTCCGGCAAAAGCACGCGCCAGACGATTTGTCCGGTAGTAGCCCCCATCCCTTGCGCCGCTTCGATCACGCCCCGGTCCACCTCGCGTAGAGCCGTTTCCACCAGCCGGGCGAAAAACGGAGCAGCACCGATTACCAGCGCCGGAATGGTTCCCAGAACACCGATTGAAGTTCCCATGATGCTTTTGCTCAAAGGAATCAAGGCGACCATCAGGATAATGAAAGGCACGGAACGCAGGATATTCACCACGAAAGATAATACCGAGTAAACCAACCTGATAATATAGTTATTTGATCTTCCCCATAAATATAACACAATTCCGAGTGGTAAACCAAGAATAATTGTGAAAATTCCGGAATAAGCCAACATTCGTAGTGTAGCTATGCCCGCATCCAGCATTTCTTCCCAGTTAATTTCGTTAAAATTCAAATTCCCCATTAGCCGAACACCTCCACATCAAGACCTTGCGCTGTCAGTTCGGCAAGAGTTGCCTCAACCGCTTCCAAGCTGCCTTCAAAGCGAACCAGGAGCTGGCCGTATGGTACATCCTTGATCGTTGATATCGTTCCCTGAAGAATGGCAAAGTCCACACCCGTTCTCCGGACCACATGGGAGAGCGTGGATTCATAGGTCTTTTGTCCAAGGAATGTGATTTTGACGGATGTACTGTACTGTCCATGTACTGCATCCAGCGCTACACGAAGCGGACCTTCATGCTGGTGTTCACTGCGGATAAAATCCTTCGTCACTTCATGCTGCGGCTTCAGGAATACCGTGGCTACCTCGCCTTGCTCGACTATTCCCCCGCCATGTATCACTGCAACCCGGTCGCAAATACTCTGAATGACATGCATTTCATGGGTAATCAGCACGATGGTCAGATGAAACTTCCGGTTGATGTCCAGCAGCAGCCGCAGGATTGAATCGGTCGTCTGCGGGTCCAGTGCCGAGGTAGCTTCATCGCATAGCAGCACATCGGGGTCACTGGCTAGGGCCCTCGCGACGCCAACCCGCTGCTTTTGCCCTCCCGATAGCTGGGCCGGGTATTTACGGCTGTGCTCTTCAAGACCTACGAGCGACAGCAGACCCAGAACCTTCTGTTCAATCTGTGCCTTGGGTGTTCCCGACAGCCGCAGCGGAAATGCAATGTTATCGTACACCGTCGCGGAAGACAGCAGATTAAAATGCTGAAAGATCATACCGATCTTGCGGCGCCGTTCCTGAAGCTGTCCTTGACTGAGTGAGGTCAATTCCACTCCGTCCACCCATACTTCGCCTTCCGTCGGGCGCTCCAGCAGGTTGATGCAGCGGATCAATGTACTTTTACCGGCACCCGAGTGGCCGATGACTCCAAAAATCTCCCCTTTTTGAATCGACAGGTTCAGTCCGGAGAGCGCCGTTGCAGCTTTGCTGCCTTTTCCGTATACCTTGGTCAAACCTTTCAGCTCTATCAAACCATTTGTCCTCCCCAAGTAACCCATATGAAAACCAAAAAGACCTCTTACGATCATTTGCAGATCGAAAGAGGCCCTGTGATTGTACTAACCATGCCTTCTCATCTGCCAACGACCGCAAACCACGCGGCATTGTAGGAATTAGCACCATGACATTTGAAGAGAGCGACGAGTATCGCTTCGCCTACAAATCGGTTGCCGGGCTTCATCGGGCCTATCCCTCCGCCGCTCTCGATAAGAGTTTATTATGAAATTAGTTCCCGCAACATGTAAGCTGCTAATGTAAGCTCAAGTATAGTAAGTTTAAGTTTTTTTGTCAAAGGGAACTTTTTACTGAGGAAGAAGGCCCGGGCTTTAGATTGGCGGCGATTTTGCTCTTATGCCACTGCTCATTGCTGTATCTGAATGCTGCTGCCAAGGTCTTACATGCCATTTCAAGGCTCTGCTTCAAATCCTCAAGATGGCTATCCAGATCCTCCAAATGAATTCTGTCATGAAGTCCCTGATGCCGCTGCCACAGATCATCCTGCATTTCAGCATTCATGTAATGGATCTCGGCGTTACGGCGCTTGCGCAGATTCTCCAGCGGCTCCCGGTAGGAATGCTTAATTCCCTCCAGTTCATTAGCCAGTTCTGTATGCTGCTTAAGTAAATGAAACTGGCGAAGCACTGTAAAATAGGAGAAATGGGCTTTGACCTTGCTGGTGTTCAGATCGTACAGACTGTTGAGCACCGTACCCAGCTTGTCGAGCAGTGAAAACACACGAATGAAGCCATCTTTATAAAAATAAACATATCTCGCATATTCACCCTGCTCCATAGGGGACATATCATCCATGTAACCCGCTACAACGGATTTGCGGAAAAAGGCAGCCGCGAACCAGCTTTGCTCCAGCTCGTCCAGTGAAGAGATTAGACCGCGCGTCCAGATTTCAAGCTTGCGGTATTCGTGGTTACGGTCTTCATGCAGGTTCATGTCCTTGCGCAGCATGGATGCGAGCCTGGCCATATTGTCCATCGCTTCAGCCAGCACACCGCTGTTCTCACGGGGCGGCTCTCCGAGTAATATCCGCAGCATCCTGTAACCTCCTCAGTGTGGGAAATAGCTTTTCCAGTTGCGGTCAACCCGCTGAACAATATCCTCGCGCGGAATCAGCTCCTCCGGATACTCCCGTTTCATTCTGGCATCGATCACAAGGGGCAGCTTATAGCCGATATGATGGCGTTTGATCTCACATTCGGCGTATATATCACTGGCCGGATCGAACCTTGTGAACACCGTCCACAGAAAAGAGGTTTGAGTCCGTACTGTATCTGCGGCGTTATCCACCACTATCACGAGCGGCCAGGCCGTTTCCTGGGCTCGCAGAACAGCGACTAGCCGGGACGCAAGTTCAGGATCTTCTTCATAGGATGCACCGGAAACGGCTAAACATCCCCGGCAGTAAGGAATTGCCTGTGAGACACCCGGAATTAGTCCTTCTGTGTATGCATAA
This sequence comes from Paenibacillus sp. P3E, assembly GCF_001909045.1. NCBI lineage: Bacteria > Bacillati > Bacillota > Bacilli > Caryophanales > Paenibacillaceae > Paenibacillus > Paenibacillus sp. P3E. The sequence continues at coordinate 112,280 of NZ_LVWH01000198.1, forward strand.
GGAAGCTCACGTACTGGACTTCCCACTCCTACCATTATAGCCTTGCTGCTATTGTTCAATGGATTCACCGGATGCCCTTGCTCATGCTGGGAGACATTGCTGTATACCATAAGATCCGAGGCGGGATTGAAGCGCTCCAGTACGTTCTCCAGCAGTCTCGGGAAATCGGTCAGCTCGACCGGCTCATCAGTCAGCAGCAGGAATTTGGTTAAGGACAGCTGGCCTTCCCCCAGAATCCGGTAGGCTGATACCATCGCTTCGTTAGGGTAGCTCTCTCTCACGACAGCAGACACCAGGGAATGCGGACCGCATTCCGAGTACTCCCACAGTGCTTTGACGGACGGCATTAGCAGCGGATACACCGGAGCCAGCAGCCGCTGTATGTACTCCCTGAGGTAGTAATCTTCCTGGTGTGGTTTGCCGACGATAGTTGCCGGATAGATGGCATCCTTCCGGTGCCAAATCCGCTGAACGTGCATGACCGGGAAATCGCGGGGTTTGGAGTAATAACCATAGTGATTACCGAATGGTCCGTCCGTATGACGCTCTTGGGGCGTGACCAGTCCGCGAATGGCAAATTCCGCTTCAGCGGGAATCCGGTGCCCGCCCATCGGGTCCTTGACCATCTGCAGCTTTCGGCCCAGCACCAGAGAGGCTAGCATCAGCTCCGGTATCCGTTCCTGTACTGGAGCCGCTGCTGCGGCAATCAATGCCGGAGGCCCGCCTAAAAAGACGGATACCGGAAGGGTCTCTCCGAGCAGTTCCGCCTCCCGGTGATGGAAGCTGCCTCCTTTATGCTTTTGCCAATGCACTCCCACCTTGCTGTCATCATACATTTGAATCCGGTATATCCCAAGGTTATGGTCATTCGGCTGAGTAATGCTCTCTGTATAGACAATGGGCAGAAGGATCGATGGTCCTCCCTCCTCCTGCCAGCTGGTGATGCGGGGCAGCTCCTTAAGCGGATCCGTACTGCGGCAGACGCCAAGTACCGGGGCTTCTCCCTGCGGTACATTCCGGGTTCCCACCTTAAGCAGGTCCAGGAGCAGCCGTTTTTCCTTCCATATCCCGGACGCTGTTGGCGGCAGCAGTGTTTCGGCTGCACTCACCATCGTCTTCATCAGCTGCTCCGGACGCGTTCCGAAGGCCTGATTGGCCCGGCGGACCGTCCCGAAGAGATTGGTTGCCACCGGAAACGGTGTTCCGGTTACATTCGTAAAGAGCAAAGCCGGCCCTTCCTCTTCTACGACACGCCGATGTATCTCTGCAAGCTCCAAATAAGGATCCACCGGAGCATCAATCACGGCAATATCCTTATCCCGGCGGAGCTGTTCAATCCATTGACGCAAATTTCCGTATCCCACTATATCGTTCCTCCTCAAACAGGGCGTTATCTCGCAAAAGTTTGATGAGCGTAGACTATTTATTCGCTCTTTCCAGCTGCCATACGCGCACACTCATGTAGCACAGAACACCGAAGAGTCCGGCAATCAGGAGGATATGCGCCAGTGCGGCAAAAATGTACAGCCGTTCATTATATAGGGTATGAACAACAGCAGCACCGCTGAATACCTGAAGCAGACACAGAACAACAGCAGCACTACCAAGTGCCCTCAGCTCAGGCAGAGCTTTATGTTTCCAGAAGGCTAAATGTCCCAGGCAAGCGATCAGGAGAAACAGCAATGCCGCTGCAACCCTATGCGTGAACACAATGCCCACACCGCCAGACAGCTCCGGTATCCATTCCCCGTTACAGAGCGGCCACCCGGAGCAGCCTCCCTGGGAATCCGTATGGCTGACATAGGCCCCAATATAAACCACTATATAAGAATATAACGCAGCCGCCCATGTTAAGTTGCGGAAGCCTTTGCTGACACGCGGTCCCGGAAGAGGCGGATTATCCCCCAGCGCATGCCGCCTTTTCGACCCGAGCGCAAGCATCAGCGAGCTGGCAAAAGCGATCAGGGAGAAGCCCATATGCAGTGCCATCACCGCAGCCGACTGCGATTTAATCACCGCAAGCGCTCCCATTCCTCCCTGCACCACCACAAATAAAAGCGTCAGCAGAGCGTACACCATCAGATCTCTCCGTTTACGCGCATAACGCCAAAAGGCCAGCATCGAGACAAGGGACATCAGGCCAGCCAGCCCGCTAAATAAACGATGGGTGTATTCGATTAGAGAACCTAGCGTATAGGCAGGAATCAGCTTTCCGTGACAGAGTGGCCATTCATTGCCGCATTCCAGTCCCGAACCGGTTTTGGTAACTACTGCACCACCGAGAAGCGCCAAAAACATGATTAGACAAGTGATGTAGCTGAGCCATTTCAATTGATTCATCGTCAATGAGATCACCCGCAATTTTCTAGGAATGATTGGGATAAGTGCCTGTTGAACAGCTATGTAGCGATTTAATCAAGTGGAAAAGGCTTCGCCGTCCTTTTAAGGGACGGAATCCGTTTCAGCGAGAAATAGAAGGATGATTTATAGCGTGAAACCTATAAATCCTTATATTTTTAGAAAAAACACCGCTTTTGCTCGGGTAGGGCGAAAGCGGTGCATCGTTATTACTTGTGTATAGTCAGATAAACTTCAAGCGCCCTGTCCAGAAAGCTCTCAATCTCTTCACGGGACTTACGCAGCTTGTTGACAAACCTCACTAGCTCGCGTCCATCCGTATATGCAACAAAGCTGGGGATCCCAAGAATGTTTTGTTCTTGGCTGACATCGCCTACAGCGTCAACATCCACTTCAACCAGCGTGAGACGATCCGTGTATTTCTGTTCCACCTCAGGCATGAACGGGTCAATGAACTTGCAGTCCGAGCACCAATCGGCCTTGAAGATAGCTACGGTCAGACGGGGCGATTGAATCGACACCTGAAATTCCGCAGGGGAAGTAATTTTATCCATGAACTGAACAGTCCCTTCTTAAGTTAAGAGTAAGCGCCTGTTATATGTTCTTTAAGTGAAGCAAATTGTACGGAATAAGTCAAATAAAAAAGACAGAATAAGACAATTATCATAGAATTATTGTTCGGAACGGATACGTTCAGGCTGCAGCTTCATGAGCGGACCCAACACCTTCTGCAGTGGCCGCGGATAACCGGCGATTTCCTGACGGCTCAGCACCCCCAGAACAATAAGCAGTACCAGATAGATGACAACTACAGTTACACCTACAACAAGACAGGTAATCAAGAAAGCCACCCGGGCAGGCATCATATGGGTAAGAATTAGACCTGCTTCATTCAGTCCGTAACCGATCCCGCCTGAGGCCAACACAGCAACCGCGAACCCGCCCCAGCGTCTGCCAAGGATCTCGAAAGGAACGATGGACTTGAGCATTCTCAGGTTAAGCTGCGTAATCACAATGAAGCACAGAGCCGTTGCTGCAATAATGCCGTAAATGCCGAAAAAGCGGCTGAGGATAAAGTTCGAGCCAAGCTTAACGAGCAGGCCAGTCAGCACATAGTACATAGAAATCCGTGCTTTCCCCATACCGAGTAGAATGGAGTTGGTCGTCATCATGGTAATCTGGAAAATCGTCCCCAGTGTCAGCATCGCCACAATGCCGCTACCGTCTAAGCTGCTAAACAGCAGTCCATTCACAGAATATGCAGCTACCACGAGCGAGAGGACAATCGGTGTCCCTGTCAGAATTGAAATCCGCAGCGCCAGCGTCACCTGCCGCTTCAGATACACTTCGTCGCGCCTTGCATAGGCGGCAGAGATAATCGGAATCAGCGAGGTGCTAAGCGCAATCGACAGTACCGGCGGAATTCCGGCTACACTCTGTGCACGGTTTCCATAGTACCCCACTGCCTGAGTAGCCTCCTTCAAGCCGATTTGCCCTCTAAGCAGCGGAATCATGAGCGAGGTATCCATAAAGTTCACGACCGGAACTGTAACGGAAGAGAGCACAATCGGTATAGACAGCGTGAAAATGTCCTTGTAAATCTTCAGCAGCGGAATCCGGGCTTCACTAGAATCATACAAAGCCTTTTGCTCCTCGCTGTGGCGGAGCTTCCTTGCATAATACAGCATCACGCCAAACGCCCCGATGCTGCCAAGCACACTGCCGAAAGAAGCGCCCGCTGCCATCCATGTATTGCTGTAGCCCTGACGCAGCAGAATAAACGCAAGCAGAATCGCCGTCGATACCCGGGCAATCTGCTCAATAATCTGCGAGATGCCCCCGGCCATCATATTATTGCGCCCCTGGAAATAACCGCGCATCATCGCAATCATCGGAAAGAGCAGCAGCGCCGGTGCAATCGCCCGGATGGCGAGCGTACTCTCGGGAACCTTTACCGACTCCGCATAATATGGAGCCGCTATGTACAGGACTGTACTCATCAGCACACCGACAACTGCGGCAAAAATAAGCGCTGCACGGTATACCTGCTGCGCCTCATGCGGACGGTTCAGCGCATAACGCTCAGACACCATTTTGCTCAGCGTACTTGGAATGCCGGCTGTTGCCAGCGGCAGAAGCATCAGATACACATTGTTCGCCTGTACGAATGATGCATTCCCGATATCATTGAATAAATGCTCCAGCGGCACCCGCTGGGCCAGACCCAGCACGCGGGCCACGAGCGCAGCCGCGGCCAGAATAAGCGTGCCTTTGACAAATGACTCTTTCTTGGTGGACAAACTGTTTCGCCTTCTTCGCTGTTAAAATTAATACCGGCCAATCCAGATAAAGAAGAGGACGACCATGGCAATTTGAAGCACAATTTTGACTACTGTGCTGCTGAACAGGCCAAGCAATGAACCGAAGCTGACTTTCACGGCCTTGCCCGGATTTGAACCGGCAATCAGTTCACCGGCAAATGCGCCGACAAACGGACCGATCAGCAGGCCAAACGGTGAAAGGAGGATAGGACCCAGGATGAGGCCAATCGTGCTGCCGATGACCGAGGCGCGAGAGCCGCCGAATTTTTTGACACCCCAGGCCCCGACCACATAATCCGCTACAAACAGCACAACCACGATCAGCGTCTGAATAATCCAGAATCCCGCACCAAACGGGTCGAAGGAAAAGAACCAGCCATATACGAAAAAGGCCAGATAAATCGCCAGCGCGCCCGGCAATATCGGATACACCGCTCCGGCCAGGCCTACGGCGAATAAAGCAATAATCAAAACCCATCCCAGAATCGCCATTCCTTCAACTCCTAAAAATTTTAATTCAAATCAAGATATACTTCTCAATCACTTCTGCAATCCCATCGTTGTTATTCGTGGCGACTACGGCGTCCGCCTCCTGTTTCACTACTTCCTGCGCGTTGCCCATCGCTACACCAAAGCCGGACTGCTGAATGGCGGCCAGATCGTTTAGACTATCTCCTACCGCGACCACCTGGGACATCTCTATACCCAGCAGCTTGCAGACCTCCCGAATACCGGAAGCCTTGTTCACACCAAGCGGATTAATCTCCAGATTGTGTGGGGTGGAATTCGTAATTTCGAGGCCGCCCAAATCCTGAAGCTGCATCAGCAGCTTATGGCGGATCTCGTCGTCTTCCGTAGAATAACCGAACTTGAGCCATTCCCGGCCTTCAATATCTCCATCCCAATTGTCGCGGTTGTAGACCTCATCCACCGAATACGCCCAGAACCAGATTCCGTATTCTTCAGCGATTTCATGCATTCTTTTGACCAGCATCATGTCCATCAGGGAACGGCGGTACAGCTCATGAGGCGCACGCCACACTTCACTGCCGTTCACCATAATCATCGGAGTTTCAAGCCCAAGCTGCTCTGCGTAAGGCATTGCGCTCCGTGACGAGCGTCCGGTGGACAAGCAGACATGAACGCCTGCATCCATTGCTTTTTTAATCCATTCCACCGTTTTTGGGGTAATCTGTTGTTCATCATTCAGCAGGGTTCCATCCATATCCAATGCCAGCAGGCGGTATTTGGCAATCATTTGCCACCCCTCCATTCTTGTATGCTCTCTGGTGTCAGAGAGCTGTATATTTTTGGATCTAGCCATTCCGACGTCGTTACATTCTGTCGTTCAGTCCATAGTATCAGTTGTTTGTTGCCGGAGTATTTTCGCCTGACGTATTCGGAACACCACCGGCCGTCGTATCTTGAGTTTTCAAGCTTTTCTTAGGCACGCCGTCAAGTCCATATTCCCAATCATAAGCATCGAAAATTTTGCGGGCGACCGGCGCGGCGCTGTTGGAGCCAAATCCGCCTTCAGGAATGACTACAGCTACAGCCAGCTTGGGCTTATCCCGCGGAGCAAAGGCAATAAAGACGCCGTTATCGCGCAGTTCTCCTTTGGCCTGCTGCTGGGATGTCCCTGTCTTGCGGGCAAAGTCATACGGGAAATCATTAAATGCAGTCACCTCACTGCTCATCCCTTTTTTGATTTCTCTCCAAAAGGAATCGTCAAACGTGGTGACTTTATCCAGCTCCTCTCGGCCAAAGGTCTTGACAACCTTGCCGTTTGAATCCGTAATTTTGCTGACCAGCTGCGGTTTGATCCGGATGCCTTCATTAGCAAGGGTGGAAGCATACTGCGCAAGCTGCAGTGTAGTGTAGCTTCCCTGCTGTCCGAAGGACGCATAGACCAGTGCCGCTTGGGCACTTCCCGCCGCTTTGGTATCCGAATAGTTAATTTGCCCCAGAAACTCTCTGGGAAGGCCGCTTTGTGTGGATACGCCGAGGCCAAATTCCTTCATATATTTGTCCCAAACCTCAATGCCCTTGCCCTTATACTTGTCGTACAATTTCTTGCCGACCATATCGACCATGAATACGTTAGAGGATTTCGTAATCGCTTTAGCCGGGTCCATGGGACCATATACATGGCCGGAAGCGTTTCTAACCTTGGTTTCATGCCCTTCCTTACCGAAAGAGGTACTGCCTGTATCGGTGTAGATAGAGCTGGTACTGAAAAGCCCTTCATTCAGGCCTATGAGTACGCTCAGCGGCTTAATTGTTGAACCCATCAGCAGTACCGAGCGGAGTCCATTACCTGAAACACCCGAAGAAATCGGATTGATGGTTCCGTTCTGATAATTATCGATGATGCGGTTCCAGACATCGGTAGGCAATGATCCCGAAGTCCATACATTGGTATCATAGTCCGGCATGCTGGCCATGGCGACAATATTACCTGTATCCACTTCCATGGCTACCGCATAGCCGGTAATGGCGTTAGGATGCGTTTTGCCCTGCACAGCATGGGAATGCAGCCAGCTGATCTGCTCGGTAATGGCCTTTTGCGTCTTCAGCTGAATATTCTTGTTAATGGTCGTCCACAGGTCATTCCCTTTCACTGGCGGAACGACCTTTTCGACCTTTTCAGCCATGTTCTGCGGATTGACCGAGATCACCTGGTAGCCGTTCTTCCCGCGTAGCTCTCTTTGATACTGCAGCTCCAGACCATCGAATCCGACAAACTCATCATCCTTGTAGGTCAGACCCGGATCAGCATCCAACAGTTTCATCGCGTTTTGAATATTTTTGTATATATCCAGGCTGCTTGAAGACTTGAAAGGCTTGATATAGCCGACAGTCTGCACTGCGACTTTATCCTTATCATAGTGGCGGTTGCTTTCTTCGACTACTTCGAGTCCCGGAAATTCCGCTTTATGCTCCATGAAATAAGCTACCTCCTCAGAGGTAAGGCCTGCCTTAATCCGCCGTGCCATGAAGCCGGAATATTTCTTGAAATTGAGATCAAGGGAATTGATGACATCGTTAACCGTCAGCTTCTCCCCTTTAGGGTCGCCATACTTATTAAAAGACTCCACCAGCTTGTTAGCCAGCGCATAGGCATTCGCCCGGGCCTCCGGGGTGAACGAAGTAATCTTTGTTTCCTTGTCCGTAGTTTTCGCTGTATACTCTTTCGTTAGCGTGATATAAAGCGACTGGACAGACGTGGAATACGCAATTTCCTCCCCACCGGAGGCACGGATCGATCCCCTTATGGCTGCGAGCGGCACATTTTTGGTATCACGGCTGGTCTCTACCTCCGTTAAGGTAGGGCCTTCCACGAATTGAACAACGGCAAGACGGATAATAATGACACAGAAAATAATAAACGTGCTGAAGAAAAACACGTTGAGCCGCAGGCCAAGCGAGCTCTTGCTGTCCTTCTCGTCTTGGGGAGAGGCCTGCTTACGGAAAACACTCACAGTTTTTCACTCCTCTACATCTTAAAATAAACCTTCATTCCGGCGTTGACGCCGCTACAGGTGGTACGTTCTTCTTGGGTACTCCAGTCAGCCCGTATTCCCAGTCATACGCGTCAAAGATTGCACGCGCAACCGGTGCAGCACTGTTGGAACCAAATCCGCCTTCAGGAATCACTACCGCTACCGCCAGCTTGGGGTTCTCACGCGGGGCATATGCGATAAATACGCCATTGTCCCTGACTACTCCGTACGCATCCATCTCAGAGGTGCCAGTTTTGCGGGCAAAATCATAAGGAAATCCGTCAAAGGCCTTGACGGCAGTATTCATTCCTTTTTTGATCTCCTTCCAGTAGGAAGGATCGAATGTGATTTTATCCAGCACTTCACGGTGATACTCCTTAACGGTGTTGCCATCCGCATCCGTGATCTTGCTGACCAGCTGGGGCTTGATCCGTTCGCCCTCATTGGCGAGGGTTGCCGTGTACTGGGCCAGCTGCAGTGCTGTATATTTACCTTTCTGGCCGAAGGATGCGTAGACCATGGCTGCCTGGGTACTTCCGGCCGCCTTGATATCCATATAATCGTTGGCCCCGGCACTTTCATGCGGCAGCCCGCTCCCAGTGGATACCCCCAGGCCAAAAGCCTTCAAATATTTATCCCAAACCCCCGTCGCTTTATCCTGATATTTCTTGTACAGCGGATCTCCGACCTTATCGACCATAAAAGCATTAGAGGATTCCTGAATGGCCTCCGCCGGATGCAGCTGTCCGAGTACATGACCGGAGGAATTACTAACAGAAGCATTGTCATCCTTGCCGAAATAGGCGATCCCTTTGTCGTTATAAGTATCACTGGTAGAGAATAAGCCTTCATTCAATCCAATTAACACACTTAACGGTTTAATGGTGGACCCCAGGTATACAATGGACTTCAGGCCATTGCCGGATATACCGGAGGTGGTATCTGTAATTGTACCGTTCAGGTTGTTATCCCTAATCTTATCGTATTCCTCAGGCGCAACCTTTTCCGAAGTCCAGACATTTGTATCATAATCCGGCATACTGGCCATCGCAACCACATTGCCGGTATCCACTTCCATAGCCACGGCATACCCGGTCAGGGCATCCGGATGAAGTTTCCCCAGTACCGGATGGGTATGCAACCAGCGAATCTGATCCATGATTGCCTGCTCGGTTTTAAGCTGGATGTTCTTATTGATCGTCATCCAGAGGTCATTCCCTTTGACGGGCGGGACTGTTCGGGTGACCTCCTCCGCCATATTCTGCGGATTGACGGAAATCGTCTGGTAGCCGTTTTTTCCGCGCAGCTCCCGCTGGTATTGCAGTTCGAGGCCGTAAAAACCGACAAATTCATCCTCTTTATACGCTAAGCCCGGATCGGCATTATTTTTCTTCATCGCACTGCGGATATTCTTATAGCTATCCTCTTTATCGGAGGATTTAAAAGGCTTAATATAACCCACCGCCTGTACAGCCACGGTGTCTTTGTCATAATGGCGGGCCGCTTCTTCCACAATGGACAGACCGGGATATTGCTCCTTGTGCTCCAGAAAATGGGCCACTTCCCTCGGTGTAAGACCTGTCTTGATTTTACGCGGATAGTAGCCCAGCGCCTTTTTGAAATGGAGATCGAGCAGAGCTGTAATATCTGCTTGCGTGAGCTTTTTGCCGGATGGGCCGCCATATTGATTGAAGACGGATTCCAGTCTCGCTGCCAGCGAAGCTGTATTCGCTTGGGCACTCTCCGTGAACTCATATTCATTGGTTTCCTTGTTCTTATAGGTCTCTGTATAGTCTTTGGTTAAAGTGATATACAAGGATTGAACGGATGTATTGTACGCAATCTCCTCTCCACCGGCAGCATGAATAATCCCCCGGATCGCGGAAAGAGGAACAGCCTTAGTCTCTTGACTCTCTTCTACTTCGGTCAAAGCCGCAGCTTCGACGAACTGCAGTGAGGCAAGACGAATAATTATGACACAAAAAATAAAAAAAGTGCCGAAGAAAAACAGATTTATGCGGAGACTGGGTGCACTTCGGCCATGAGCTTCATCCGGACGTATCCCCGGGTGGCCAAACCATTTCACAGTGTGTCCTCTCCTTATCAGATTGCAGTTATAGAACCTGTTCAAACCAGAGTCTGAGAGGCTGCTCAATATGCCCTGTTATTGTACCATATATCTCAAGGCTGCCGCTTCCTTCTCAGAGCACACTTTCTTTAATATGGGTTTTATCAAAATCCTTGCTGTTGAACCAGTCCCCGCTGCTCGCCCACGTAGAATCAAGCGGTATCCAGACATGCCTGTCCGGCAGGTATACTTCATTCCAGGCATGGGCGCCATATCCGCCCTGGCCATCGTAGCCCTGTCCCGTAACTACACGCACCTGAAGTCCCTGTGAGCGTGCCATTACGGCGTAAAGGCGGGCATAATCAATACACACACCAAGCCGGGTATCAAAGGTATCCTGCGGGGTCTGTTCATGCCAGATGCGGTTCTGCTCGTAATTCTCAGCCTTACCATAGTCATAGGTAATCCGTGAGCCAACCCAGTCATACAGCAGTTTGGCCTTGTCCTCAGTTCCCTCAGCTTGTCCGGCAATATCGGCGGCGGCCCCCACAATATCGGGTGAAATCTTATGATCAATGACTTCATATTTCCGCCGCAAAATATCATTCATCTCATCAGCCACCGCTTGGGTCAGTACCGGCAGTCTGCTGCGCATATCCTCACCGGCAAGCGGCTCAAATACCGCAGCCGCACTCTCGCTGTAGATGGGGGAGGATTCCACATAACGGCTGAAGCCGCTATCGGGATTCAGGCCGACACCAATGTACAACGCAAGAATAAGGACAAGACCGCGCACCAGTCCAATAACACCGCCGATAACCGCACCGCTAAGACGGCTGGCTAAGGTAATCTTCCGGTCCGATTCTCTCGTCCGAAAGCGGGGCAGGCGGAAAGGAAGCAGCAGGAACAACAGCCCGAGCAGCAGCCGGATCAAGCTGTAAGATACCAATAGAAGCAGCAGAAAACGGACAAAAGGTGATCCTGCCAGCACAGATACGGCAGTGTAATACAATTGCTGCCATCCGCTGAGCTGAGTGGCCGGAAGTACTATTCCTGACGCCCAGGTTCCTGCGATAGGCGACAAATGCATCGCCGCAGGGATGGCCAGCGCCAGCGCCAGAATAGTAAGCACCCCGTTTCCTAGCAGGCCGAACAAGCCTCCCGCCGCTCTTGCGAAGCCTCTGCCCCAGCCCTGCAGCAGTGAAAAAAGGACAACCACAACCAACAGGATGGAGATGATGTTGGCTTCACTTAGGCTGTCTATCCATCCCTTAAGCATGTTTGTCCCCCCTTTCCATTTCTCTGTAAAGTCATATCAACTATAAGCAGCCTTCCTGGAAACCTATTGATTTTTCCGGGCTTCCTCAATAAAGGATTGGGTGGTTTCCGTCATACTCCATTTACCGAGACTCACTCCGCGGAAAATCACTTCCACCTTATCCTCACCGGCAGCACCCTTGACTTCAAGATTAGGTGTTGTAATGGTAAAGGTGCCGTCGCCTCCAGAAGTGTACTTGGCTTCCTTGGCTTCTTTCAGCATCATATCCTGTGCTTCGCTCTTGAGTGTACTTACCGTTCCATCCGTAACCTTATTCACAGCGTTGCCAATTTGGTCAAGCGTAACCCCGCTGTAAATGAACAAGCCAGCTACAATAGCAATAACTATCGCCCATTTCAGAACTGTCTTAATCAGATTAATTACCGCAAACAGCAGCACAAGTGCAATAACGATAACCAGCCAATTCTCCCTAATAAACTGTGACCACACTGCCGGATCCATCAATTTCACAACACCCCTATCGCCATATTTCGTCACTACAGGGCGCATGTCCCCGGGACATTTCAATAATAATAATTATTATACATGAATGACCTATATAATTCATGGCTAAGCAGCTTCCTGCCAGCCATCCCCAAGAAAATGGTATAAGCCTACCAGACCACACGTAAAGTACAAGTAGGTCATTGTCCGAATCCTTGGTAACAAGTGATCGCTTCATTAACCCTTATTTGTTAAAAAGCGCCTGCCTGTGCCTTGGTACAGAGTCAGGCCCCTGTGGAGGTGCTTTCTTTTGAAAACCGCGCTGTGGCTGTATTTATTTCTCTTTCTGGCCTTCTTCGATTTGCATGCCCAGTACCCTATTCTTACACCGTTTGCCATCTCTCTGGGGGCGGGACCGGCCTTCATTGGCTGGATGATGGGCATGTATTCGCTGACGCATCTTCCCGGCAATCTGCTGGCCGGTGTGCTGGTCGACCGTAACGGCAGCCGCCGTTACATTGTGTTCGCGCTTACGGCAGCCGGGGCCATTCTGCTGCTTCAGGCTCATGCACAGCTTCCTTGGCATCTGCTGATGCTGCGGGCAGCGAGCGGTTTCGCCCTGGCCTTCCTCTCCCCGGCCTGCATGACACTCCTGGCCTCGCTCTCTTCTGATCCCGCGACCCAAGGGAAATATATGTCCGGCCACGGGATCATCCATACGTTAGCGTCCGTTGTCTCACCAGCGGCCGGAGCTTTTATTGTGGCAAAGGCCGGCTACTCCGGCACCTTCACCACTTTGGGCTGGCTGCTGATCTTCACAGGTGTGATGGCCTTATTCAGCGTGCCTAAGCATGTTCAGAGCCTGGCCGCCGCGAACCCTGCTCTGCCTTTGCACTCACTCTCACAAGCTCCGGCCCAGGCGAACCCTCCTGTATCCCGGCGCTATTATCTGCTGCCCTTCTTTGTTTCCTGCTCCCAAGGAGTACTTTTCTTTGAACTGCCCCTGTCACAGGGCAGTGATGGAATGATCTCTACCGGAATCCTGCTGTCATTGCTTAGCTTGGGGGCACTAGTCACGCTCAGTCTCTTCTTTCTGAACCGGCTTGCACCAGGAATAAGAATCGCTGCAGCACTCCTAGCCATGGCACTCTGCTTCTTCACGATGGCTGCGTTCCGGGGCATTCCCGCCGGTGTGGTTCTCTTTCTGCTTGGGGCTGCCAAAGGCGTGCTCTTTCCGGCGATGGCCTCACTCTTCATCAGCCTTGGAGGTGCCGGACGCATGGGCCGGACCTTCTCGCTGCAATCCATTGCCATGTCGCTTGGCGCTTTTGCCGGTCCGGTTGCAGCAGGACAGCTCCGGGACTACGTCTCCCCATATTTCATTGCCTTTGTGCTGCTGATGACCGCTCTGCTGCTGCTGCCGCCCAGAACCTCAGACAAGCTGGCCTACCGGCCTGAGTGGAACAGTCCGGCCGCTTAAATAGGACACCTCCTTCCCCTGAAACACTGGATGATGTTGGTAGGCTAATATACAAACCCTATGGTGCTTTCTGTCCGGGCCCCAATCCCGCTCCCGTAGCTCCTGTATTCTGGACTTCTACAGGAACCATTCTGGTACTCTACATTCTGCTGGTAATCATCCTCAGTGCCGGAATATTCTAAGTTTGTCCGCATTTGCCGAAATGACAAATCCCCCGATCACCCGGCTCTTTTACATCCGGGTGATTGTTTCTTTTTACGACATTTCCCGGGGAATGAAAATTCATCTTATAGATTGTGTAACAAATAAATCGATATAATGACGACTTTTAGGTAAAATATCGACATAGACACATCACCACGGGGAAAGGATGACCGTATATGTCCATCACTATCATCGTTGAAGGTAAAAACGACCGCAGCAGATTACGGCGGCTGCTGGCGCCAGAGATTGACATCCAGTGTACATTCGGCACTCTAAACACACTGAAGCTGGAGACGCTGCGGCGCAGAATAGGCGACGGAGAGGTATACCTGTACATGGACAATGACAGCTCAGGCAAAAAAATCCGCGGCATCCTGCGTGATGCTTTCCCGGATGCCGTTCATATTTATACCCGTAAAGGCTATGCCGGAGTGGAAGGAACCCCCGATGAATACAATATCACTCAACTGGAAAAGGCCGGACTTGAGGAGTTCATCATTTATCCAGAGCCATTACCTTACATGGAAACGTAAGCCTACAGGACAAGCTGCCGTTGCTAGCTTCGGCATTACAAAGAACCGGTTACCGTAGTTCTCCAACAACCCAAAAAACGCCTTATCCGTTTCCTGCGTCCTACGCAAGAAGTGAACAAGGCGTTATTTTCAATGCTTTTTATTTTTCCCCAATCAATTTCTTCAGTTCGCCTGCCAAAAATTCCGGTGTCACGTTCTCCGTTTCTCCTGCATCATAGAGTCCCCGGAGCCGGTTGTGGCGGTCCACCAGACCAATCAGATTCGCATGGGCAAAATTATCCTTGTTGTCCCCGTAAATCAGCACCTTGAAGGAGTCGGCCGCCAGATTGCGGACCTGCTCTTGATCGCCGCGAAGGAAATACCAGCCGCTGTAGTCCGCATGAAAACGGTCAGCGAACGTCTTGATTGCTTCACGTGTGTCATTCTTGGGATCAAAGGAAATGGAGACGAATTCCACATCCTTGCCGAAGCTGCCATCCTTAATCAGCAAATCCTGAGTCTGTGACAGCATAAATGTGGTAATGGGACACACATCCGGGCATTCCGTGAAGAAGAAATACACCAGTCTCGGCTTTCCCTCCGTATCTGCCAGTGTGATTTGCCGGCCATCCACATTTTCAAGCGAGAAGTCCTGCACTTCACCGATTACAGGCAGCTTATCATTCCTGCCGCCTAACGAGATCACAGCCAGATAAATAGCCAGACCTAAGGCCAAGAGCAGCAACAGCCAGGTCCACTTGTAGCGTTTCAAGGTCTGCACAGGACACTCCCCCTTAGCCGTGGATCGTATTCAGCACAAGCACAATCAGACTGACTGTCAGGTAATTAATGGAGAAAAAGAAGTTCTGTTTCGCCCACGCATCGTCATCCTTCGCCCGGAATCCCTTCAGGGTCAAGTACAGCCAGGCGAGGGACAAACCTGCAGAGATAATGAGGTAAAAAATCCCCGCATAGTCGTAAGCATACATCAGTACAGGAATCGGCAGAAGCAGCGCCACATAAGGAATCATTTGGAATTTGGTCCGCCGGGTGCCTTTGACTACAGGCAGGAGCGGAAATCCAGCCGCTCTGTACTCTTCCTTGCGGCGGATGCCAAGCGCCCAGAAATGCGGCGGCTGCCAGAGAAACAGCATGGCGAACAGCAGCCAGGCCCCGAGATCGACTGTCCCCGTTACAGCAACATACCCGATAACTGGAGGCATTGCGCCTGAAATTGCACCTACCGAAGTGCTCCATGTAGATGTTCTTTTGAGCCAAAGGGTGTAAACTACTACATAGACAAACATGCCGACGATGCCGAATAATCCGGCCAGTATGCCACAAAAGGCAAACAACACCGCGAGACCGGCTATCCCAAGCCCTATGGCATATGCAAGCACAACACCTGGCTTCAGTCTTCCTGTCGGCAGCCCGCGTTCACGTGTTCTTTCCATTTTCATATCCAGATCACGGTCGAAATAATTATTGAACACGCAGGCAGAAGCCATGACCAGCATGGTGCCGAGCAAAGTCAGAATGAGCCGTCCATACTGCACATCCCAGCCGGAAGCCACCCAGTATCCTGCAAAAGCAGCGATAAGATTCGAGCGGATAATGCCTGGTTTCGTCACCGTAATGAAGTCGCGCCAGCTGGCACCTTCCTTCGGTGATTTGGCAGACAGCGCTGCGGAATCTGAAGAAGCCTGATATCTCAATTGATTGTCCACGTTTGGTGTTCCTCCTTCTAAGGGACTTCTACGTTCCACTGGAGCATAAAACCGATTTTTAACGTTCTTAGTTGAGAACATTATTCACTCTGCTGTTAACTTTATCATAACAAACAGAGAAAGAGTTTGACAATCATTGACCAAGATGTTCATCAATTTGACAATTGCGTGACGATATTTATTTTACACCCCCTAAATAACTGGACGTCAAATTGGGTAGATATTAATAGAGAACTTCCGTACAAAGGAGATCTGACCAATGGATACCGCTACACATTTCGTTATGGGCCTGGGACTTGCCGGACTGTCCTTTGTTGATCCCGTCGTTGCTTCCCAGCCAACATTAGCCGGTGCGGTCATGATCGCTACCGTATTGGCCTCTCAGGCCCCGGATGCCGATACTGCGCTGCGCCTCAAAAACAATGCGCTGTATATCCGTAACCACCGGGGAATCACTCACTCACTGCCGTTTTTACTCCTGTGGCCTGCCTTGATTACACTGGTCATCGGACCCGTCTTTGGGTTCGCAGATCTTCATCACCTGAGCCATATCGCCATGTGGAGCTTTATCGGCGTAGCTGTTCATGTATTTACAGACCTGTTCAACACCTATGGTACCCAGGCCGCACGTCCTTTCACAGAAAAATGGATCGCCTGGAACATTATCCATATCTTTGATCCGTTTATATTCGGCAGCCATGCGGCGGCCATTATCCTCTGGATCAGCGGACTTGTTCCACCGGCCCCATTATTTGTTACCCTGTATGCCTGCATCGCGCTTTATTATATTTGGCGGACAGTGGTGCATGCCCGGTTGACAAGAAATCTGAAGAACAAAGATATCCATCACAGCCCAGGTGAACGGTATTTCGTAATTCCGACCATCTCACCGACGCGTTGGAATGTCGTCAAAGCCAAACCGGACGGCAGCTATAATATCGGACTTCTGAACAGCGGACGGCTCGAATGGTTCAAGCATGCGGTGTGCTCCACTCACCCCGCCGTTGAGCATTCCAAAAACCATCCCGATATTCAGGCTTTTCTATACTTTACCTCCTATGCCGTAGCCGAGGTCGAGCAAGTGGCCTCTGGATATATTGTACGCTGGGGAGATGTACGTTATTTACACCGTAAGCAATTCCCGTTCGTTGCCGTGCTGGTCATGGACAATGAGTACCAACCCCTTAACACTTATGTTGGCTGGCTGAGCAGTGAAAAGCTCGATGAACGTTTTGCTATTGACCCCGGTTCGATGAAGCTTTAGACTATCACAATCACCATAAAGCGTTTTCATTAGTTTTGGCAATTAAAAATCCCGCTGCTCAGAACTACGCAGCGGGTAAATTTTCAAGAGTCTGCTATGCTTCAAATCTCTATTCACTACAACAGAAAGAAGGCTGACGTTATATGGGCAAAGGCTTGTCCCTCTGGTTCGCGTGCTCTTCCATTCTTCTTCTTACCGCAGCATCCATCTCCATCAGCACTAATATCTGGCTGGCTCTGCTGCTGGGTGTGTTATGCATTGCGAATATTGGCTGGGGTTTTATCCTCAAAGCCCGAATGAGACGCAAGGCAGAGACTAAATCACAGCAGCCCTCTTAGCGCAGCGGCAGAAAGCCCATTCGCTCTTTAACACCAGCAAGCGTCTGAGCGGCCACATTACGCGCACGTTCCGCGCCTTCAGCAAGAATGTCAGTCAGCGCGCCCGAACTGCGGATCTCGTGGTATTTCTGCTGCAGAGGCTCAAGCGTAGCTACCAAAACCTCACCCAGATCTTTTTTGAAGCCTCCATACATTTGGCCCTCGTAACGGTCAGCAATCTGCTGAAGCGTCATTCCGGAGCATTCAGCGTAAATACTCATCAGGTTGCTGATCTCAGGCTTGGTCGCCGGATCAAAGATCACCTCACGGCCGGAGTCCGTTGTGGCACGGCTTATTTTTTTGCGTATAACATCCGGCGGATCCAGCAGAGCGATATAGCTGCCAGGATTCGGATTGCTTTTGCTCATCTTTTTGGTGCCGTCATCCAGTGACATTATACGTGCGCCAACTTCTGGAATGTAAGGCTCTGGAACCGTGAAGAATTCACCAAAACGGTGGTTAAAGCGTCCCGCCAAATCGCGTGTCAGCTCCAGATGCTGCTTCTGGTCTTCCCCGACGGGTACCAGGTCAGCATTGTAAATCAGAATGTCAGCCGCCATCAGTGACGGGTATACGAACAGACCCGCGCCTACAGAGTCCTTGCCGGAAGACTTATCCTTGAACTGTGTCATCCGCTCCAGCTCGCCCATTGCGGTTAAGGTAGTTATAATCCAGCCCAGCTCTGCGTGCTGCTGTACATGGGACTGCATATAGACATTGGAAATCGCGGGATCAATCCCTGCCGCCAGGTACAGAGCCGCTACTGATTCTGAATTCTCCCGCAGTGCAGCAGGGTCCTGGGAGACCGTAATGGCATGAAGATCCACAACCATAAAGTAGCACTCATGCTCTTCTTGCAGCTTAACGAAATTTTTGATCGCACCGATGTAGTTCCCCAGAGTCAGTGAACCGCTCGGCTGAATGCCGGACAATACTTTTTTAGCCATCTTATTCCCTCCGATTATGTTTTTACTTCCGGCAGCACACAAAAAAGCCCCACATCCGCAAGGGACGTGAGACCGTGGTACCACCCTTATTCGCCGCCAGCAGTCTCTTCCAAATAAGAGATGTATCAAGCAGCCTTGACTTCCGTTAACGGGGAAGAGCCGGCCGGTCTACTAAGGTCCCAAACCTGTTCGAACGCGGCGCTCCAGGGTCCATTCAGCCTGAAGTGCCCCACCGGTTCGCATCAACCACCGGCTTTCTGAAGGTGCTTCTTCCGCTTACTTGTCCCTGTCATCGCATTGTCATGTTCATGAATGCATCCATCATAGAGCGAACTGGGGAAGTTGTCAAATGACTTAACCCCTGTATATAAATCTGGTATGATAAGGGTATTCGTGTCTTTCGATTACAGTTACATTAAAGGAGCATACATTTCATGAAACAGGTGACCAAAGGGCAGTGGGGCGGTTATGATACCTATATTTTGCATAGCCGTGAGCTGGAAGTCACGCTTTTGCCGCGACTGGGTAACAACGTCATTTCGTTGTGGGACCGTAAGGAAAACCGTGAAATTCTGCGCAGGCCCGAGGAGAGCGACCTATCCTTTTACCTGCAGAAGCCTTATCATTTTGGCATGCCCCTACTGATTCCTCCCGGACGTATCCGTGAGGGACAATTCCAATTCGAAGGCACAAGCTATCAGTTCGAGCCGAATTCAGCAGGAGGACACCATATTCATGGCCTGCACCGCGCGCAATCCTGGTGTGTAAGCGATATTGAAGAAGACGAGGAAGGCTGCGCAGTGACTACAGAATTCAATACTGCGGATGATCCCCGATGGATGGAGCAATTTCCTGTCCCTTTAAAGTTTGAGATGACATTCCGTTTGCAGGATGCCCGTTTCAAGCAAACGCTCAAGGTTTCACATCTGGGAGACAAGAATATCCCTTTTGGAATGGGGTACCACACCTGGTTTATGATAGATGGCGAGCCGGATCGCTGGAAGCTTGAGCTGCCCGTCCAAAGTGTCTATGAATTGAACAATGAACTGCTGACCAGCGGCAATCTGCTGCCTTTAGGTGAGCTTGAAGCTCTGAATCAAGGCATGGAACTGGCGGGTACAAATCTGGACACCGTACTGCGAATTGGAGATGAGCAGTCTGCGGAAGCTGTACTGATGCGGAATGACGGCTATGGGCTTCGTTATACTGCAGACAAGGAATTCTTCCGCCACTGGGTGATATACACCAAAGGAACAGCAGACCAATTTCTCTGTATTGAGCCCTATACCTGGCTTCCCGATGCACCCAACCTGGACAAAGATTCTTCCTTCACAGGCATAATTACCTTAAAACCAGGCCAAACTCTTGCGGTTTCAAGCCTTCTTGAAATCATCTATCCCGAACTCTAACTTTCATATAATTACCATCCTCGAAACCTTCCTGAACCGTGCATGAATTCATCTCCTAGCGCTCATACTATCTTCACAACGGGCGAAGGAGGTGAACAAACATGGGTCAAGCAGGTCAACAAGGTCGTGGTAGCCGTTCCAATAACCTAGTCGTTCCTCAAGCAAATGCAGCCCTGCAGCAATTGAAATATGAAGCAGCACAGGAGCTTGGAGTAACTATCCCAGCTGACGGTTATTATGGGAACTACACTTCCCGCGAAACCGGTTCTTTGGGAGGATATATCACCAAACGTCTGGTGCAGCTGGCAGAGCAACAATTGTCCGGTCGTTCGCAGTAACAGCCTTATCATAAGTATCCCGCCAGGCTGAATGCCTAAGCGGACCCGCTTTATAGCCCTCTTGCGCCTCTCACCGAGACGCAAGAGGGCTTTTGCTTGTGCAGATCTATGTATATCTTAGCCGTAGAATTGATCGGACTTGTCGGCATGAACATTGCGTGGATAGCGGATCAACAGATTGGCCATGTTATAGTTGGATTCGAGTGTGGCATCAACAACCACCATTCCCTGACGGACGGCAAATTCATAGCTGATTTCACCATGCGTCCAGCGCCGTTTAAATTTCAGGCTTTCCAGAGCCATAAGCCGGAACGAAGACTGTTGTCCAACGGTCAGCCCCTCTTGTTCTTCCTCAAAAGCCCCACTGCGACCTGCCAGCGGATTATGGCGGATCCCGAACTTCCCAATGACGTTATTTCTGATTTGCACAAAAACCGTGCCGGAAGACAGTCCTGACAATTCCTCCTGCAGTTCCTTAAACACCAAATCAATCTGTCTTGCCAGTGATAGTTGTTCCGTTCTCAGCATGTGTCTCCCCCTAAAAGTTTTGTAAGCTCATGTTATTTTCACTTTCTAGCAGCCCTTATATAAGGCTTTAGGCTCATTATAGGCCACCTAGTACAAGCGTTCAACATTATTCAACATAATTGGGTGTTTATCCCTATATATGCGTAAATTTCATTGTTTTATCGTATATTTCCTTCTATCAATCGTCTAATTTCGACAGTATTTCAACACAAAAAAACCCCTAAAAAGGGGTTTTTGCGTATTAATACAAGGTGTTCAAACCTCATTTTTTGCCTGCAAAAAGATGAAACGCCTTGGTTCTGACAAACTTTTAGGCTGAATGTTCTGTCATTCTCAAGAATTCGTTAATATCTGCAGTAATCAAATCTGTTGCACCTTGCCAGAAATCAGGCTTCGTCAAATCCACACCCAGATGCTTCGACACCAAATCCTCTAGGGTCATGATACCTGTATCACGCAGCAGACTGTCGTATTTATCGGCGAAAGATGCACCTTCCTGGAGGGCAAGCCGGTACAATCCTGTACTGAACATGTAGCCAACGGTGTATGGGAAGTTGTAGAATGGCACATCCGTAATATAGAAATGCAGCTTGGCTGCCCAGAAATGCGGATGATATTCAGACAGAATTCCGCAGTAGGCTTCCTTCTGCGCTTCTACCATCAGCTCCGACAATTCTTCGGCATTCACCAGCCCCTGCTTACGCTTCTCATAAAAACGGGTTTCAAACAAAAAGCGGGCGTGGATATTCATGAAGAAGGCCACACTATTCTGGATTTTCGCTTCAAGCAGGGCAATTTTCTCCTCGCTGCTTGCTGCAGCCTTAACTTGGGCATCGGCTACAATGACCTCTGCGAAGGTTGAAGCGGTCTCTGCCACATTCATGGCATAGTTCTGATTGAACAGAGGAAGATCTTCCAGCAGATAGGAATGATAAGCATGCCCAAGTTCATGAGCCAGGGTCGACACATTGGATGGGGTGCCGCTATAGGTCATAAAAATGCGGGATTCCTTGCTTTCCGGAAAGGATACACAGAATCCGCCTGGGCGTTTACCTGGTCGGTCTTCCACCTCAATCCAATTGCTGTCGAAAGCGCGTTCGGCAAAATCAGCCAGCTTCGGACTGAATTTGCGGAACTGCGTTACAATGTCTTTTGCTGCCTGATCGTAGGGAATTTTGCCGGAGGACTTGCCTACCGGTGCATCTACATCTACCCAGGCCAGAGATTCAAGCCCGAGCAGCTTGGCTTTACGGTTTAAGTAAGAGACCAGTGCCGGTTTGGCTTTGGTAATCACGTCCCACATCATATCCAGTGATGCTCCTGACATGCGGTTAATGCCCAGCGGCTCCTTGAGCACATTCTCCCAGCCACGGCCTTGATACAGATTCAGACGGAAGCCTGCCAGGTGATTGAGGGTGTCTGCACAATAGTCGGCCGCACCGGCCCAGGCTTCTTCCCATTTGCGGAACATGATCTCCCGCACCTTAGGGTCGGGATCATCCAGCTTGTTGAAGGCCTGTCCGGCGGACAGCAGCTTGGCCCCCTCTTTATCCTCATATGGGATCTGTATGGAGCTCACAATCGTTTCGTAGTGCTCGCTCCAGCCATGATAACCGTCAACAGCCAACTTAAGCGCGAGTCCCTCCAGTTCCGGACTCATTTTCTCACGGGCTAAGTCGCGGCTCTCACTGAGAACAAACTCCAGTGGCGCAATTTCCGGGCGGGCCATCCACTCGCTCCATACATCATCGGGGGTTTGCCGCAGCACATTGTCGAACTTGGAGCTGACGCCCTCGAAGCCTGCACGAAGGCCCGTAACCTTGGAGGACAGCCGTACAGCGCCCTTGTCCTGCTGATTCTGCGCACCCAGACATCCGGCAAATTCCGAAGCCTGAACCAGACGGCCGGAACAGCTCTGCAGCAATGCTATAACTTCATCCAGCGCACGGGTCGATTCGACATTTACAGGTGAAGCTGACTCTGCAACCTGCTGTCCTAGAACCTGGATGTCGGTCTCCAGCTTTTTCAAATAGCTCTCAAACTGCGGTGAAGCAGATCCTCCCGGAAATATAGAATCCAGTTCCCAGGTCAATGATAAAGGTTGTTTCATTTGGGTTCCCCTTCCATTACTAACATTTGGTTTTCTTTGTATTTGGCCTGCAGCCATGGTAAAGTGAATTCAAATACGGGCAGATGCCCTGAAGTACCGCCAACCCTATTTATTAAGGAGGACATCCCCATGAAGCCATTGCAGATTTCACCGGAAACGGCGATTACATTATCTAAACAACTCGGTGTTCCACTGGAACACCTGATGCATATGCCTCAACATATCTTGCTGCAAAAGATCGCGGAGCTATCCAAGAAGCAGAGTGAAGACACCGCCGGCAGCGATGCCGGGTCCCAGCCGTCCGAGAAGGACGAACAATGATACCCTTCAGCCATACCTGGCCTTATGACATCACTTTAGGAGACATGTATGTGCAGTACTGTCCGTTCTGCGACAAGGAGAACGTGCTTCTGCCTATGAAACCGGACGAGTTGCAGCTTGTCCGGGACGGCAAAAAAAGGCTGCTGGTCTTCCCTTGCTGTAAGACCAGCCTGACTGTAATCGACAACGACGCCGATTACCTGCTCTTTGACCGGTCTGTCCGCTGATCATTCAGCACAGACCGCTGCATTTTTCCGTTGACTATAGCTTAACAGGTGCACAGGAGAAGCTTCCTGTGCCTTTTTTAGTGATATCCAGCAGATACTCCTTATGTACCCGACGATAATCCGTCCGGACTTAGTTCTCCCCCATTCATCTGTTCACGCAAAAGAGCCCACTGCTCCCGGGCCGCCCGGATCATCGCAGCATCCATAATCTTCTGGTCATTGATCAGACGCGAAAACCATTTCACTGCGTTTGAAAATTCGCCGATGCGGCGGTTCAGCTCACCAATCAGGTACATCAGACGGGCATCGTTACCGCCAATGCCATCATTTTCAAAGACCTTAATATACATGTCGAGTGAATAACGCAAGAAACGCTGCTCCTGCGCAGTATCCCCTTGATACCGGTACATCCAGGCAATATGATGCAAAAGACTGGCAATAATCCGGTCCTTATCCTTGATGCTCTGGGCACAGATCAATGCAAGCTTATAGGTCTCAAGTGCAATCTCCCAGCTGCGTTTATCACCAAAGTCCCGGGAAATCCAGCGGCTGCCCACCTGATCGCCGAAAGACTTGCGCTGCCAGTCAGCGAGCTTGTCCGCAGAATTCTCCGTAGAGGCAAAACCGCAGGCCGGGCAGACGCGCACGACGTAATAATCCGGGTTCTCATCCTTGTAGTAAGAGCAGAAATCTGCATCACGGCGAATTGCCTTTTTGAGGCTGGGACGAACTCTTGAGGTTATAAATTCTTTCTCACAGTTGCAGCAGATTACTTTAATAGTGTATAAAGGTATCAAATCCGGCAATGCCCTCATCCTTTCACGATCAACTACGCGTTACTCCTGGGGCATGTTGACAAAATGATGTGCAGGACCCGCAAGCCGGCTTAATACAAATGAACGCAGCGGCTCCTCCACACCCGTTTCCTCTAGCGCCTCTTTCATACAAGCCAGCCACTCTTCCGCACGCTCCGGGGTAATCGGGACATGCATATGCCTTGCCCTCATCATCGGATGTCCATGCAGCTCAGAATAGAGTGTGGG
The DNA here is from genome assembly GCF_001909045.1 of Paenibacillus sp. P3E. Classification (NCBI taxonomy): domain Bacteria; kingdom Bacillati; phylum Bacillota; class Bacilli; order Caryophanales; family Paenibacillaceae; genus Paenibacillus; species Paenibacillus sp. P3E. The sequence goes on from NZ_LVWH01000198.1 coordinate 136,779, forward strand.
TCCACCAAAAAATTGACTCAGGAATTGATACTGTTTCTCCAGGACAGGAGTAATATCTGCCGGGAACAAAGGGCCGAGCTGCGGATGAAGCTGCACCTTGGCATAAAAAACCTCTACCAGCCGGTGCAAACCCTCTGCGCCTCCCAGGTTGTCATATAAGCTGTCGTTTGGATTCATCGGCGGTTACCAGCTTTCTTCCGTATTCATGTAACGGCTTTTTTATTATACCAAAATTTACGCTGCCCGGTTATCCTGCCGTAAGTAACATATTGTGAAGCTTACCTACAGAAAAAAGACGCTAAACCATGGTTTAGCGCCTAGAGTATTTAATAGGTCCGAAATTCCTCATCACCAGGTGGGACAAGAGAGACCCGGATAACATATACAAAAGCACAAACCAGAACTCCGGCAACTACACTCATCACCATCACTCCATCCCTAATAAGGTGTGCATTAATTAATTTTATATTACCATAATTTCAGTCAAAAAGCACATCCAAGTGTAACCGCTTTCTGAATTTTTTTGTGCTGTTTGTCCCTCTTTTTGCATACATTTATCCATATACCGGGAGGCGTTGCCGATGATTCTGAAAAAAAACTACGGCCTGCTGTTGGGTGTCCTCCTTGCCGGATGTATGATGCTCCTGCTGCTGAATCCGGCAAGCTCTCTGGATGCAGCCGTACGCGGGCTTACCGTCTGGTGGGACGTGCTGTTCCCCTCGCTTTTTCCCTTTTTCGTGATATCCGAAATGATGCTGGGCTTCGGTGTAGTTCATCTGTTCGGGGCTCTGCTCGACCCGCTCATGCGTCCACTCTTCAATATTCCCGGCAGTGGAGGCTTTGTCGCGGCTATGGGTTATGTATCAGGATACCCTGTTGGCGCCAGATTAACCGCAAAGCTGCGTGAACAGGAACTGCTGAACCGTGTAGAAGGCGAACGGCTCGTGGCTTTTACCACTTCCTCCGACCCGATTTTTCTGCTGGGCGCGGTCTCCGTAGGGTTCTTTCATGATGCTTCTCTGGGACTTATCCTTGCGCTGGCCCATTACGGAGGCGGCTTTTTAGTAGGACTTCTGATGTCTTTTCACGGCCGGCGCGAGAATGCCACCGTTCCCGTAGCTTCTCCTGCCTCCAACCTTCCGGAGGCTTCTGACGACAGAGATACCGGGAGAATCCGCCTGGCTCTTCGTTCTATGGCAGAAGCAAGACGCAGGGATGGACGAAGCCTCGGAGAGTTGCTGAAGGGAGCCGTTCAAGCTTCGCTGCAGCTCATTATTGTGGTAGGCGGCCTGGTGGTATTCTTCAATGTGCTGATGGAGCTGATGTCCCGTGCCGGAATCATGTCCGCACTCATCAGCGTTACCGAGGGACTTTTGACCTGGGCGGGGTTCCCGGCTGACCTGTCCCGGGCTCTCGTCAGCGGCCTCTTCGAAGTGACGCTGGGTGCCCGCTCTGCCGGCTCAGCGGCCGATTCGGTCCCGCTACAATACAAGGTAGCCGCCGCAGCCTGTGTACTCTCCTGGGGCGGCTTATCCGTCCACGCTCAGGTCGCCAGCATCCTGAATGGAACAGGGCTTCGCTATCTGCCCTTTATGGCTGCCAGGCTGGTGCATGCGTTCTTGTCTACGGGACTCGTACTTTTGCTCTGGAATCCCGTGGTCCGTTCGGGCCTCTCAACTGGCTATAGTGCAACTCCTGCCGCTGCCGGTTTTACCTCCCCGCTGTCCGGCTTGGCCAGCAGTATGAGCTGGCTTGGGGTACTTCTGGGCACAGCCCTGCTGCTCTCTCTCCTGGTTCTCCTCATCCGCCGTATTCCGTGCTTTGGACGGAGGCTGTGACTTTTACCACTTCAAATATTGTGTTCCGGGTCCAGATTGATTATGATCGGTGTATGACTGAAACATACAAAGGAGCTTATACATCTTGAGATATTATGTTCTGGACCGCGGGGACGAACTGTCCATCAAACTTGCGGAGCAATTTCACAAGCTGGCAGCGGAACGGAATCTGGAGCTGGATGCGAAGTCTCCGGAAATCGTGATCTCGATTGGCGGGGACGGCACGATGCTGCACGCCTTTCACACTTTTATCGATCAGATCCCCAATCTGTCTTTTGTGGGCGTCCATACTGGACATTTAGGATTCTATGCGGACTGGAAGGCAGACGAACTGCCTACTCTGATTGATTACATGTGTGGGATTGGCACCTCGGAGCCCCAGAAGCCACGCATGGTCAAATATCCGCTGCTTGAGCTAGAGATCCACAAGAAATCCGGCTCCACCTCTCATATTGCCTTGAATGAGTTCACCCTGAAGGGTGTAGACGGAACGGTAGTCATTCAGATTGACATCAATGATGTGACATTCGAAATGTTCCGCGGGGATGGTCTGTGTGTGTCCACACCGTCAGGCAGCACTGCCTACAACAAAAGCCTCGGCGGTGCGATGGTGCATCCTTCCATAGAAGCCCTGCAGATTGCGGAAATTGCCTCCATCAACAACCGGGTCTTCCGCACAATGGGATCTCCTCTGCTGCTGCCGAAGCACCATCACTGCGATATTTTCTCGCGTAAGGACCAGCGGCTGCTGCTAACCATTGACCACAACAACATTCCTGTTGATGACCTGATCTCCGTGCGCTGCCAGGTATCCGACAAAAAAATCAGCTTTGCCAGGTACCGCCCTTTTCCATTTTGGAACCGGGTCCGTGAAGCTTTCCTGATCTAGCATATTTCAGCAAAATACAGGGATTTCGTCTGTTCGGATAGAGCAGCCTTCCCGTAAAGCCAAAGCCGGAGACGACGCTGCATCTCCGGCTTTGTCATGCTTTAACTAAGCTTACATGATTGGATAGACAGCAAGAAATTTCCGATGGTATAATGAACCTATTTTACAAAGAGTTGTTATTTAAAGGAGAGAACCATTATTGAAGAAATTTTTATCCCTCATGGGCATAAGCCTGCTGGCCTTGATGCTGGCGGTACCTGCTTTTGCCGCAGACAAACCGATTACAGTCAACATTAATGGAAGCAACGTTGCTTTCACCGCTGGTTCTCCTTATCTGAAGAACAATTCTGTACTTGTCCCTTTTCGGGTCATTTTTGAAAAGCTGGGGCTGAAGGTGCTCTGGGATGCAAAAACCGGAACGGTCACCGGGACAAGCAGCAATCTGGAAGTCACCCTCAAAATCGGCAGTAACCGGGCAACAGTAAATGGTCTAGTCAAGAAACTAGCCACCGCTCCGGTCTCCAGCCAAGGCACTACATACATACCCTTACGGTTCGTGGCTGAAGCTACCGGCGGTTCAGCGATCTGGGATAAGACCAGCAAAAGTGTGACGATCCTCACCTCCGTGGACACTGCGAAAGATGAGAAGGAAATTACTGACCTTATTCATTTGTCCAATGAGTATCTTAATTCTGAAAATGCGGCAGGATACTATTCGCTCGTAGTTCACCATTCGGACCAGACCGAGTCGATCGACAATATGAAGGAATACTTCAAATCGTATGATATGGTCAACACCATCGAAAGTATGGATATCTTAAGCATTCAGGGCAATGAAGCCATCGTGCATACTGTAGAAAAATCTGTGCGCAAGGGCGGCCGCTATCTGCCGGATGCGCAGGTAGAATACCTGAACACGCTTGTCCGCAAGAATGGTGTATGGAAGATTGAAAGCTCCGAGTCCCAAGACAGCACCGTTCTGCTTACTCCTGAACAAGGGAAGACAGCTGCGGTCCTTCCTGATCACGATGCTGCCGCCATCAAGGACAGCCTAAGCAAATATTATGCGGCAAGAAACGCCAAGGATATCGATGGCTTAATTGCACAGACCACTTACGGGAAAGATCATGAAGCTGCCCTGAAGGAGAATCTGACTGAATATTTTAAAGGCTACAACCTGGTCTACACGCTGAATAGCTCAAATGTCTTCTATTACTCTGCGGATGAGGCTGCCGTATATGTGGAGTACACTATTAAAGAAGCCGATTCAGCTGAAAGCCAAACCCAATCTTCTGTTTATGTTTTCTCCAAATCCAGCGGCGGTCTATGGACTGTTGATGACTCTTATCTAATGGGCAGTAATACTTCAAACTAATCATATAAAAAAGGGTGTATGCAATCATGAAATCAGGCAAGTTAATGACCTCAGTCCTTAGTGGCTGTCTGGCAGTATCTCTTATTCTTGCTCCAGCTGCTCTGGCGGACAGTTCTCAGGCTGCCACGGGCACAGACAATACGCAAGCGGCAACGGGTACGGACCTTATTAATGAAATTATGCAGAATCTGGAGAAATACAATATTGAGGGAGTGGACCAGGATACACTGATCCGCGGAGCTATTGACGGCATGGTAAATACACTGGATGATCCCTACAGCCAGTACTTCGACAAGGACGAGGCTGCAAAGTTCAGCCAACAGGTCGATCTCGAATATGTCGGTATCGGCGTCAGAATGATGTACACCGCCAAAGAATTGTATATTGAAGAAGTTATGGCCGGTTCACCAGCAGAGAAAGCCGGGCTTAAGCGCGGAGATTCGATCCTCAAAATTGATGGTGTCAAAATCGAAGATACCGAAGGTGACGAGCTGAGCGGTGCAGCAGGCTCTAAAGTAACTCTGCTCGTGAGCAGAAACGGAATGGTCAAATCTTACATCGTTGTCCGCAGCGATATCGCTTCAACCTCGGTCAAAGGTAAAATGCTCGGAGATAAGATTGCCTACATCTCTATCGACGGTTTCACGCAAACCGCCGATGAAGAGTTCACCGCCGTTCTCGGCAAAATGCGTGCCGCAGGTATGAAATCCATGGTGCTCGATCTGCGGAACAATCCAGGCGGCTACATGGATTCAGCCTATAATATTGCCTCCAAATTCATGGCCAAGGGCATTATGATGTACACCTCGGATCAAAGCGGTGTTTTGACACCAGTAACCATTACAGATGGCAGTAAAATCGGGGTGCCGGTTGTAGTGCTGACGAACGAAAACAGCGCCAGTGCTTCTGAAGCGCTGACCGGTGCTTTGAGGGACAACAAGCTGGCTACGGTCGTAGGTACACGCTCTTACGGCAAAGCGCGGATTCAGAGTCTGCTTCCCGTATCTAATGGAGCCGAACTGAAGCTGACCACACAGAAATACTTAACTCCAAGCAAAGAGGATTTCAATCATATCGGGTTGTCCCCTGATATTGAGGTCCAAGGCAAGACGGCACAGCTGATCACCGCCCTGCAAATTGCGGGAATGACCAGTATTAGTGCTGCAGGAGACAATCACATTCTCGATCTGAACGGCATTCCTTTTGCCGGAAATGTCGGATTGATCAAGCAAGGAAATACGATCTACGCTTCCTCACGCGTCCTGGCTGCACTGATGGAGAGCGAAGTATCCTGGGATGCCAAGAACAAGAAAGTTCTGGTTACAAACGGCGCCGGTAAAGTATCCGGGTTCTCCGTGACCACCAAAGAGGCGCTGTCGCAGGACAACGAAACCTTTATTGATGTAAAAGCCTTTCAGCATAAGTTCCCGTCCCTGGTATGGAGCTACAATGCAGCGCAGAAACAATTGAAGTTAACCGCAAAGTAAACCGGATCAAGACCAGAAAGGCTGTGCCATCCTTAACTGGATAGCACAGCCTTTCTGGTCTCGGGGAGCTGTAGCAGGGCTGGATGCTGGGATGAGGTTGGGCGTGGGGCTAGGTGCAGGGATGAGGTTGAGGTTAAAGGCTGGGAGCTGGAACTGAGGCTGGGAGTAGTTAGAGCGGGGGCTGGGAGTTCCCGCTAGCTTAGTGAACCTGCACCTCGCCAGTAGTTGCTTGGCCGTCTTCGTCTTTGGGGGCAAGCTCAAGTGGAAAAAGTGAACTTAATTCGCCCTATCTCGCTCCAAAACAAGCAATAGTGGGAAAAAGTACCTTTAATCTGGCCGATTCGCACTATTACAGGTGAATGCGTCTGTATTAAGTATACTTATGCAAGTAGAATAAAAAGTGGACACCCGTTAAGAGAGCATGAATAATGAACTTAACGAGGAGGTGTTCACATGGGTGAACAACGGCAACGGTACAATGAAAAGTTTAAAAGAGAAGCCGTCAAGTATATTCAGGAACAGACGAAGACGGTGGTGGAGATTGGGGAGGAGCTGGGCATCTCCCCTGGTGTGCTGCATAACTGGCTGGCGAAGTATCGGGAGTTCGGCAATGAACCTGTAAACAGTGCGGAAAAGGTTCGCGAACTGGAGCAGCGGCTGGCGGAACAAGAAAAAGAATTA